>JAFAPF010000440.1 GCA_019247245.1 Rubrobacter sp.
CCCCATGTAGCTTGGGGCCGCTATGCCGACCTTGGTGGTGCCCCGAAACCAAGGATCGAGCAGCTTGGTACCATCTTGACTCGAATCCAGATACTTCTGGTGGTCTGGTAGCCGCACGGCCTGGAACGCGTCCAGGTCACCGCTTCCCACACTCTTGAACGTGGAGGCGACGTCCAACGTCTTCAGTTCGACTCTGTCGTAACCAAGCTCATCCGTCAGAAGGGCTTTCGTCAGGTTCGAGATCGCCACACTCTCGTCCCAACCTGTGCTACCGATAGTAAGCTTGCTCTCTGAGGAACCGCCTGCGCAGCCCGCCATCAGAATAGCCAGCACAAGCGTGAGGACCACTACCCCAGACCTGCTACCCACCTTTAAAGACCTTTGAGGAAGCACGTAGGGAGCACGGAGGTTTGTACTGGACAAGAACACCTTAGAGGCTACTCTCCAGAGTATGCGCTGCCATTTAACAGAATATCCCCATGCTCGGCGTTGACCCTCGTGTACCATGCAAGGAGGTCTTCTCGCCACCTGTCAAGCTCTTCTTTGCTGTATAAGCTCGCAATGTTGTGCTCCTCTAGTGGATCCTCCGATAGATCGAAGACCTCTTCGGGTTGGTGGTCATAGTGGTAGATGTATTTCTCTGAGCCCTTGATGCTCGCCAGACACATGCGGTTAGTTATACAGCTGAACCTGAGGGTGCGGTCTTCGGGCAAAGGATGGAGTAGCGAATAGCCCGCGTACTCCCCATCCTTTACCTCGTAGCCCAGCATCTCGAGCACGGTAGGCAGGATGTCGGTTTCGCTCGACAGACCCCGGGCTTGCTCTCCGTTGGTGAACCAGCCAGGGGCGTGGATGATGAGTGGAATTCTAAGGCCCTCCTCCCAAATGGTGTCGCCGTGCATGAACCGGCCATGTTCTCCGAAGCCCTCTCCGCGATCTCCGAAGAAAACGAAGATCGTGTTCTCGTAGAGCCCCAGCTCCTTGTACTGATCGATTAGGTTTTTCACGAACGAGTCCAGGTAGTGCAGGCAGTTGAGGTAGCGGTTGAGTTGCTCATCCTCTGCGAAGTCCTGGGTACCGTAGCGGTTGGGGACACATTCGTAGCCGTAGTGTCCCGTGCCCGTCATGTACTCAGCAAAGAAGGGTTTATCCTTGTGGGCTCTGAGCCACTCCTCGCTGGGCTTTAGCATTATGTCTTCTTCGTAGCCGAAGGTGTTGGTCACCTGAAAACCCTCGCTGTTCATCGATTCGGACGAATAGTAATCCTCGTAGCCGAGATTCTTTACCTCATCCCAAAAGTTGTCCATAGCGTTGGATACCGAAGTGAAGAAGACGGTGCGGTAGCCCTGCTCCTTCAGAAGGTGGGCGAGGCAGCGGGCGGGTATACCCTCCGGCCCGAATTCTGGACCCGGGTAGAGTGCCGGCTCGATCCCGCAGTTGACCGCGACGGTAGCCTTGGAGGACCGAGGGACTACCACGTGGGCTCGCTCGGCAAGTAGGCTGCTCTTGGCCAGCTCATCTAGGAAAGGGGTGGTCTTGAGGCCCTCGTTATAAGGGGTCACGCTCTGCGCGCGGGTTGACTCTAAGTGGACTAGCACCACGTTGCGCTTCTCGGTTTGGGGCGTCTCTGCGAGGGCGGCGTGCGCAGCACGCTTCCCACCGGCCGGTCCTGCATCTAGATTATCGTCTTCGGTAGTCGCCTTCTCTGCTCCCATTAGCACCACGTTGATGAACGGATCCGTAGCGAACAAAGCGTTGGTGCCCGCGAGGTTCGGAGCGGCCAGTAGGGAGAGATAGCCAAGACTTAAAGCTAATAAAAGGAACCCAAGAGGAGCAAAAAAGGAAGTCTCAGATCTCACAGCCGGGGATCGCCCTCGCCACCACCACCGCTTGAGGGCAAACGTCGCGAGCCAGGGTCCCAAAGCCGTGTAGAGGAGGGCACCGAGGAGTAGTACCCAAGTCGAAAGCGGGGCGTCATGAACGAGAATTGGGACGATCTCCTTAAATTTGGGGAACCACTCGGAGATGGTGTCGGAGTCTAAGACGGCACCGGTCTCTTGGAAGTACCAGTGAGCGCATGTGGTTACGAGCACTGCGAGCAGCGTCACGACTTGGAAGAGAACAACTAAAATCCAACGCAGACGTCCCCGGCGCACCACAGCGAAAAGCCCTACCCATAGCAGTACGTATCCCAGGTCGAAGAATACATCCGACTGGATCAGCTCGAGGGTCCAAGCGAACCCGGAGTTATAAGTAGGTAGTTTCGCTACGTCTAAGATTTTTAGGGTGAGGTCGAAGACGACGAAAGGGATAAGGGTGCCGA
>JAFAPF010000250.1 GCA_019247245.1 Rubrobacter sp.
CTGTTACGTTATCGCGGGTGATAACCTCCTGAGGAGGGACAGCCATACTCACCGTACGGAGCTGCACTTTAACCATCCTGTCCACTATAGGGATGAGGAAGATGAGCCCCGGCCCCTTGGCCCTCCCCTGCACCCTGCCGAGTCTGAAGATGACGCCCCGCTCGTACTCGTTTACTATACGTACCGCACTAGCCAACAGGAAGATCGCAAACAGCGCAACCGCAAGTAAAACTACAATACCCCCAATTCCGGCCACCTGTACTACCCCAACACTCATCCGACGCTGTCCTCCTTGTCTTCGCAATCCCTGATCGGATCGCTGTGTTTATAAATACTACTACAAAGGCGAGGGGAGGCATGTGCTTTGGAGTACCAATTAGCTTAGGGGAGGGGCATCGATATTTCTCCTACCAAGCCTGAGAACCTCCTTACTAGACCGGCACGGCCTCTACCAGGCTTGTACCTTCTTACGACGCATGAAGGACGATGCTTGAAGAGTGGGGGCGCCTCTCCCTGGAAACTCTTGAGAAATTGCCCAGCCGAACAGAGACTACTGACATTACAGGTAGTCCTGGAGAACCCACGAGAAGGCGAGCTAGTATCGGCTACCGACGCGAAGATGTGGTACGTGACGGGATTCTCAGCCGTACCTCAGCCACTCGGGACCGATGCCGCGGTCTCCTGGCAACAGGGTGCTCAGCAATCTCCTTAAGATCCCCTGCTCGTAGGTGAAGAGGGGCCTATAGCAAGTAGGTATTATCAAACGTGATCTCGCCTCATCGCCTTGTATACAAGTCCCCAAACCGCGCCAAAGACAAGGTGATCGAGGACCGGCAGAAGCACCTTTGTGGACCGCTGCTTCCACGGTGGCCTGTGAACTCCAGTGAGGGGCAGCCAGCTAGCCCACCCCGCTCCCCAGGTCAAGAGGCCCAAAGCCGAGCCCACAGCCACCTCTTCTGCTACCCTGCCCACTTCCCGGCGTAGAAGACCCAGAGCTGTCCCGATTCCGGTGCCATAGGCTAAGTGCGCAGCCCCGGTAAGGATCCGGCGCGCCTCAGGCGACCAGTTATCCACCAGGCCAAGCTCCTCCAACCTCTCAACTACCTGCTCTGGGGCGCTTTTATGCACTATCCCGATTGCGACCAGAACCTTACGGAATACACTAAGCGTCAGTGCGCCTCCGAGTCCTCCTAACGCCCCGTAAAAAGCTCGCCGCATCGACCCCATGATTACATATTTACCCTTGGGATAAGCAAGTTACACGCTTCTCAAAACCTCGGCACTCCGCTCGAGCTAGGCGCACCCCACAAAAGTAGAAAATAGCCAACGAATGTAGAAAAACAATTTGAACGAGGAAACTAACCGAAAAGTCTGGAGGCCACCTTTGGGAGTAGCCTTACAGAGCGCTGACAAGAGATGTTCCGAGCCATTTCGCCGTCTGTAAACCAGCCAAATTCACGCTCAGAGCGTTGTTCGAACCCTCTTCGGGTAGCTTCTCTGGCCAGCTAGTTGAATAGAGGTCTGGATTAGTCCGTCAGCGGGTATAAAAGAGCTGCCGAAAGTTAGACCCAATATCCAATAGTCTTTACGTCTGGGAAGGAGACAGAGCATGGGCATAAACCGCTGGAGTGGCGGGATAGAGGACCGCAAGAGAAACGAAACGGAAGCCAAGGCGGGCGACAAGATCCCTGAGGAGAAGAAAGGAGATTCTTCCTCTCGGCTAGAAGCCTCTGAGAAACCAGAGGAGAACGCAGAGAAACACAGGGTTATCGAGAAGCTCAAAGAGCGAGAACAACAGGACTAGCGGCCAAGCTTCTCGAACTACTTTACTATGCTGAGGTTTTCCCTATGGGTTTTCATGCCGATAAAGTTACTGATTGAGAGAAACCCATCACGTCTCCCCTGAGCTTGAACGAACATCGAGTGTCAGGTGCATTTCCAGCCCAATCATTCTACACGCTCTATGGCGTTGTTCCGATCCCGCAGCGTGAACCACTTCAGGATTAAGCTCCGCAAAACGCTCCAGGTTATCCTTAACGTGCTCTAGCTGGGCCAGGTGCTCTGTGCGATGCTACGAGGTGGATAGCTCAGGCTCGGCCGTCTTGAGAGTATCTTCGAGGTTGTCTAGCTCCGCCCGCGGCTCCTCAAAGCCTATCAACCCTTCGGCAACCATCTGCTAATAATGGCCACATTTGCGGCCACTTCAGCGATCTTCTACTAGCCGTTTCTCTGTTTGGGCTGCAGGATCCCCGTGTGTCAGCGTCTTTGCTGTTCGATTATGTAGTGAGGACGGTGCGAAGACGCCGTAGTCTTTGAGTATCCCTGGCACTACATCCCACACTCGCGTCTCCATCTATTCCGCCTTGTGGTTCTACGAGACGCTCACAAAAAGCACAGAAGGCTCCTGAATAATTTCTAAGGCAATCCACTATGTCTGCAGTGCCGCTGCATTCCACAAGTGTGGCACCTGCGTCACCCGACAGCAACATAGCTTCTCGGCCTGATTGCTGCTGAGCTTCGACAACTTATAGACTGTCTCATCCGCGCTTAAGGAGTCATAGTCCTCCAACGGCAACCCGTCTTCCGTTTGAATCTTAACTGTGCTTACTGGCTACTGGCTGTAAGTGAAGGGAGAAAGATATCCAGAGTCCACCTTTAACGTAGACCCCGAACGCAAGAGATAATTTTTCGATACAGCAGCGTAGTAGAAAGGTATTAGGCCAAAGAGCAAGACCGATAGTAGCCTAGGAGTGCACTGCAGGCGCTAATAGAGTGCCTGCTCTAAGAGGGGTGGGAGTTACTGCTTTACTAGGTGTATATGAGAATAACAGCAACCTCTGGTGGGCTACTCAACACCCTGACCCACCGGAGGAAGGCCTCAGTTCCCTATTAACCCTACCTATCTCATATTAACCTCTACATAAAGGAGGTTGAGGGCAATCTAACCCCTACATTTAGCGTATGCCAAGTTGAGGGCAAACATAGAGTATTGACACCTGAAAGGCCTCTACCTAGGCTCTGAGCAGCAAAAAGGGTGACGATTGGGTTAAGATGCTGTATATGGAAGATGGCGCGCGGAGATTACTCGGAACTCTTCCGGTAAGGTGAGTACTCGTGTCACGGCCAAGACACTGCGCGTGATTCCACGACCCCCCCCACGTCTACATAAGGCAAGCTTGAGGTAAAATCCCGCGAAGAAGGCCTAAGAAAGGCGTGGCATGTGTCTATATACAGCCTTCATATCTCAAGAGATCTGCGAACTACTTACAGGCAGTTTGCGAATGATACGCAGGAAGTACCCGCAGAGGACCACATCATGGGGAACCTGTTCCGCAAGATAGCCGATCCCCTAGAGCTCCAGGCCGCGGAAGTTGCAGAACCTCGAACCCGCCTAAGGATCACAGAACGAGCCGATAGCACTCTAGAAAAGGAGCGTCAACGGCTGCTAAAAGAACCTTGAACAGGAGCGCCAGCGTACTCAGGAGGCACCGGAGAAGGTTGAGGAACATAGAAGGATCTTCACTCATCTATAGCACCAACGAATGGCCGTTGAAAAGGAAGTTAAACGTTTTGGGTAGGTGTTTAAGCAAGAGCATCAGAACGCTTAGAAAGAGGTGGATAGACTTAATAGAGAAGCTAGAAGCGGAGCGCGACAAAGGTTCTTTAGGAGGTTATTTAGAAGATGAGCTATCAGGCTGCAGCAGGACTCTACGTAATCTTTGGTGCCGTGATTTTCGCGGTAATTGGCATGCTGATCCTACAAACGGTGGGATCCTACCTCCGAAGGCGCGAGAGTGAGCGAAGAAGTGTCATATCTGACCTACGGAGGCAACAGGGGGAGTGGACGGGCACAGAGCTGACCTATATCGGCACTAAAGAGAGAAGAGCGCTCGAAGACTCCACTAGAGTCTATCGAGAGAAGTCAGCTCCACCTCAAAGCACAAGAGGGTCGGCAGACCGCACAGCTAGGACAGAGGAGCTAGAACCAGAACCCCTTCTTGAAGTAGCTCACCGAAGAGGCTCTAGGAGAAGCGTGAGAGACATTCTGAGAAGTCGCGAGTAGGTTGCGTTTCCCGGCAATAACTGGGAGATTTAAGACCTAGCCATCCCCTCTCTATAGAGGCAGGTTTTTCTTATAACAGCAACGACCTTCTTCTACACCTTTGAGACGAAAGAGCGAAGCCTCGTAATGTCGGGAGTCTGAGCCGGTCGTTAGCGCACAGAGTATGTTACGGTAGATAAATCAGAGGGCGGTAAGAGAAGCTATCCACGACCCATGATCCGGCTTGCAGCACCCGGACGATACTGAGGAGAGAACCCAAAGTAAGCGGCCAAGACACCTACCACCAAATGCAAGATATT
>JAFAPF010000257.1 GCA_019247245.1 Rubrobacter sp.
GGGCTCGGAAGAGCAACTATTTTCTTCGGGCTATGACGGCTGGATAGATCGTGTGAAGACCTTAATGATTGAACTGCACGGGCAACGTTGCCACGATGCTGTGTTCGCTGCGACAAGAAACCGCGGATTCACTGTTTCTCAAAGCAGCGGTGAATACGTGATTTTCACTACAGCATCTATCACAACGATTGAATCAATAAGCCGCGGGCGCACCGTGCTTGAAGCCTCCACATGTCGCAAGCAGTGATCACTGAAACCAATACGCACACGTTGTCTCTATCAGAGCTTCCCTAGTTCTTCGAAAGCTACGTTGATGGGGTTGAGGCTCGGCCACATGGTTGCCAGGTAGGGCAGTTCTTATCTCCTCGATTGGTGCTCTAACGTTCTTGGACGACCTCCAGTGTAGAGTACCTCGGTAACTATGATATCGACGATAAAAGGAAGTACTGACGCTACCCGTTATGTTAGATGGTGCCCCGAGTAGCCCTACGAGCTTTGATGCCCAAGTGAGTGAGATAGCCGCTTATGACGAGCGAAATCAGTATGATTGGAAAATGCACGAAGGGCAGGTAGCCCGGCTGTGCTTGCAGGTCGTTGGCGTACCAGGTGTAGGCACGCGTGCCCCAGGAGAAAAGCATGAAAAGGCCTATGGTTAGCAGTATGTTCGCTGTGCGTCTAGAGAGCTTCATACCGCTTCGAGTCTACCAGAAATCGCCGTTGGTAGTGTGTTCTTAACTAGCAACACAAAGATGCAGAAGGTATACTTTCTGGAAGGAATTAGCGGATTTTGTAACTGTAAGTCACTTGTCAGGTTACTCTTACGGAGGATAACAGATTGTGGTCGAGTTGACGAAGCGCACGCTTGATGAGGTAAAGGCGCTGAGCAGGGAAGAGGCTGTGGAGATCATGCGTCAAGCCGGCATCGTAGGCGCGGGAGGTGGCGGGTTCCCGACGTACTTCAAGTATAAGAACCCGCAGCCGCACCTGATCGTTAACGCTACCGAGAGCGAACCAGGCTACTGGGCGGACAAGGTGATCCATCGGGAGTACTTCAACGAGTTCCTCCAGGTCTACGAGGTAATGAAGGCCATCTTCGGGATTGAGCAAGTCTCTATGGGCGTCCATGAGAAGGACCGGGAATGGTTTGCGAAATACCAAGAGCACGCCGACGGACTCTATGACGTCCGCTATGTTCCGGATAAGTACTCTTTGGGCGAGGAAAAGACCCTAATTAAGCACGCTACCGACGAGAAAGTACCGCGCCGTGTAGAGATGTCCGACGGATCTAAGCGTCCGGGATTACCCCTGGATGTGGGCATAATCGTTAACAACTCCGAGACCCTCCTTAATATCTACAATGCACTTTTCCTTGGCAAGCCCGTCACCACAAAGTTCCTCCAGGTCTTTGGCGAGGGTATAGAACTCAAGCTCTTCGAGGTGCCGCTCGGTGCTTCGGCGACGGAAGTCGTCAGGACGGCAGGTGTGGATGTGGAGCACTCTAGTCACCTCTCCGTGATCGATGGGGGCCCGTACCTGAACGAGATGGGCATCGAAGAACTCGGGACAGATGACGCCTATGTCCGCCGAACGACGAACGGCTTTTTGCTAATCCCCAAAGGCACTCCGAGTAAGGAATACGCCAACATAAAGACCAAGAACCCTGAGGAGGGTATAATCTCGCTCGTTGGTAAGGTCTCAGGCGTACATCTGCCTTTGGGCGGCCGTTTCCTGAAGCCGGCTGAGCCACTCGTCTCCGAGGGCGACGAGGTGGAGTACGAGCAGAAGATAGGCGAGCCTGTCGCCGAAAGCTTCAGCGTCGGCGTCTGGGCGAGCATGGATGGCGTAATCTCTTCGATTGAGGAGGATGTTGTCGCCATCTCTGGTGGTGCCATCAGCCAAGAGGAAGCACTTACAGAGACCGAAGCAGAAGCGGCTCGGTAAGCGGCCAGAGATAACTAACAAAGAGCCGGAGTACTGTACCCCCGGCTCTTTGTTTTCTGATTTCTGCTGGTGGTCGTCCTTAGCAGGAGGTTCTTTCTGTCCCGTCCTTACCGGGCAGAAAGGTCTGAGCTTGCTGGGAGAGACGCGTACGCAAATCCTCAAAGGGTATGCCTTTGAGCGAGGGGAGCTCGAAGTCCTTAAGCATCCGGGTCAAGACGCTACCTCCTCCGAGTTCTATCCACTCCTCAACTCGCATTCGGGCTAGGGTTTCGACGACCCTGATCCACCGGACCGGCGCCACCATCTGACTCTTAAGAGCTTGTTTTACCGTGTCTGCCGTTTCGAGGACGCTGCCATCCACGGCGCTCACAATAGGGACTTCGGGCTGCTGAAAATCGACCGAATCCAAAACACCACGCATCTTCTCCCCGGCGGTAGCTACGTATGGTGAATGGGCTGCGAAAGAAACATTCAGGCGGATCGTACGCCCTCGAATCTTTGAGACTGCATCACCTAAGGTACCTTTGAGCCCCGAGACAACAGTCTGGCAGGGCGAATTGTAGTTGGCCACCACAGAGCCCTCCGAGTCGCCGAGAGCTTTCTCTACCTCTGAGGGATCGGCCTTGAGGATGGCGACCATGCCGCCCGGTGTATCTTTGGCAGCCTCGGCGAGAAAGCGGTCACGCTGAGCGACGAGCCAGAGGCCCGTCTCGAGGTCAAAGCACCCGGCAGCATAGGCTGCGCCGTACTCGCCCAAAGAATGCCCAGCCACAACGTCTGGGCAAAGATTTAGCTCACGGCTTTCGTCAGCGTCTCGGGCGGCGCGTACGAAGATCTTGACCTGATCCGGTATATGCTCCCCGACGATTCGCCGGATCGTCGGCAACAGCCGAGCCTCAGGCTCGAGCACTTCGCCACCCTGCCCTGGAAAAACGAAGGCTTTCATACTTTCTGCATCCGTCTCCTGAAAAGCTTGCATGATGGGAAGGTGGTTTTACCATAATCCGAAAGCTTTTAGAAGCCGGCGGCTCTTTCTACTCTCTTCCAGATTTTACTGTCTGATGCCTGATCGCAGATTATGGGGTGCTAAAACACGCAAAGAGTTTGGTAGCACTTGCGCCCGGAAGTTGCGGGTTTGAGGGAGCATCTCGCCATCCACGTGCGCTGGAGTTGGTGCTTCTAGAAGCACCTCGATCTTGGCTGTACGGGCAAAGTGTATCTTCGGGTGTGTAAGGTGAGTACCTCGGAGGACGGCTGGTATGAGGCGCAGTATCTCCATCCTGCTTACTCCCTCACTCCACACTACATCGAACGCTCCATCGTCTAAACTTGATTCGGGCGTGAGCTTGAAACGTGCCCCGTAGGTTGTCCCGAGCGCTGCCGCAACGAGGATTGTTTCGGCGGTAATCTCCGGTCTGCTACCGAGCTTTAACCGTGCCTTGTGACACTCGAAGCCCCAGAGTAGACGCCCTACCGACCACAGATATCGCCCGAACCCTCCTAGGTACGCTGGAGCATCCGCAACCCCTGCAGCGACCTCGGCGTCAAACCCGATCCCGAGCCCGTTATTGAACCGGACCCCATTGACCTCGCCTGCATCCACGACTCGTACCTTGCCTCTGGCGATAATCTCCAGTGCTCGTTCAAGGGTCGTTCCGATTCCGAGAGCCTTGATATAGTCGTTACCGCTACCTGCCGGCAGAATCCCCATCACTCGTCTGGTACCTACACACGCCGCTGCTATCTCGTGTACTGTCCCATCTCCTCCTACAGCCACTATCAGCGTATCGTCTGGCAACCTTGAAACGATACGTTCTGCATGCCCTGGGCTCTCTGTTATATGCCATGCGACCTCGATCCCCTGCCCTTGCAGATAGGCGGAGATATCTTTTCGACGAATCACCGCTCGTCCTTTGCCGGCGACAGGGTTTAACACAAGATGCGCCACGCGCCGCTGAATCGCCATGCTGCGAAGAATATCAGCCTGAAGAAGAACCGCCTAATCTCTAAACAGGCTTACTTCGATCTTGACCGTAGCTTTATATGAGGACCGAATCCATACCAATCTTGCCGTGCACTTTAAAGTTAACTACATATCACAATATTCCCCATGCACCTCAAGGCAAAAACCCCAATATATATCCTTTGCTCGTAAAACCTCGCCACAATCCCCAGCATCAGCGTGCTCTAAACGATCGAGCTTGATCATAAGCCTAATGTTTAGATATACGCTATCCTGAAACTATGGGTTAGGCTCGCGTTTACGCCAGAACCAGGTACAATGGACAGCTACATGGAGAATGTCGCGGAGAATTGCCTGCACCTGAGGGGCTTAGGAGCCGTTCCAGGATCGAGGTTTCAGTGCCCGGTCTGTAACGTCTATTTGGACCTGGAAGGTGTTGAGCAGTGGGTATGGGCAGCCGAGAAGTCCCGCGATGAAGCTTACTCTGTAGTCGAGAGTGACGAGTTTGTGCAGATTCTATGTGAGGAGTGGCAGCAAGAGGTTTACCGACGCCGGAAGGTGTTATACGAGTTGCGAAACGTTCCGCATGTAGCGATCGCGCGGCCGGAGATGATCCTTATATCTTACGATATAGCAGAGGAAGCCTACGAGTGCAGGATTTTCTACAAAGAGCCGCGTCCGGTTTGGGGAACCGATCGGATCAGAGTCGAGGCCGCTCTTGATGCTGTCCTGGCACTTCGCTCGCATCCGGATCCTAACGTACGGCTTGCCTCTAGTAAGGCCGAGGAGTTCCATAACCTTCGCTTACGACTCGTCGAGCAGAACACGCCCCCGCCATCCAGGCGGGTGTTTTATCAGAATGAATTTTAGCCGCTCTGGTGGCCTGCTTGGATGAAGAATAAAATGATAGCGGAAGATACCTGGGCGAAAGGCGCGGTCTTATGAGCGGAACCACCTTCATAATGATGGTTATCACGATTCTGACACTGCTTTTCATCCTTATGAGCGTAGGTCCTCTCCTCTCTTCCTTTTAGGCTTTGAGCTCATTCTTCAACCCCTCTCCTTCAAGGCGAAAGCTAGGATAGTTCTGTAGGTGACTCCTTCGAGGGAGAGAGTGCTCTCCGTTAGCTCGATATGCCGGACCCGGAACCTCAAATCGCCTATGATAGCCGATGGCAGGTCGTTGATGTTCGTTAGCCGGCTCCGGACGCGTCCGAGTGTCAAGTGGGGTGTGAAGGCCCGTTTCTCACGTTCGAAACCTAGGGGTATGAGGGCGGATTCGAGGTCCGCGGCCAGAGCGCGCAGCTGATCGGAGCCCTCATCAATACCAGCCCACAGGATACGGGCTCGCTGCGCTGACGGGAAGGCTTCAGGCCGCGCCAAACTGATGTCGAAAGGTTCGTGTCTGGCACAAGTCTCCTCCAACGCAATCCAAAGGTTTCCCAAAGTCTCCTCCTGGATGTTGCCCAGAAACTTCAGGGTCAGGTGGATGTTCTCGGGTCTGACCCACCGTACCTTATAGTTGAAGCACTGCACTGTTTCGAACGTTTCGGTTACCGCTGCTCGGAGCTCTGGTGGTGGGAAGATGGCGACGAAGGCCCGCACCCAATCTCACCTAAAGATCAGGGCCAGGAGTTCGGTCGTATTTAGTATTCTCGCGGCGTGCGGCACGATTAGCTATGAGGGCCGCAGTAGCGCCAGCGCCGACACCATTATCCACGTTGACGACCGAGAGGCCTGGAGAGCAACTCCCCAGCATACCGAGGATGGCAGCGGTACCGCCTCCGCCGAGGCCATAGCCGATCGAAGTTGGAAGGCCTATAACCGGTACAGCGACTAACCCCGAGACTACGCTGGCTAGCGCGCCCTCCATGCCCGCAGCGACGATAACGCAGTCAGGGTCGAAGGCGCGTAGTTCCTCCAACGGGCCGGCAAGGCGGTGAAGGCCCGCCACACCTACATCATGAAAGCTCTTTACAGCAATACCCATCTCTTTGGCTATTGCGACGGCCTCCTCCAGCACCGGGAGGTCCGAGGTGCCGGCGCTTATCGCCACAATGCGGCCACCGGTGGGCGCGGGCTCGCCTGTTCCGACGACGAGTGCTCTACCTGCACGTTCGATGGAGACGCCGGGTAGAGCCCTACGAAGGACCTCTTCTTGCTTCCTGGTCGGATTGCTCACAATAACCCGCTTTCTGCGCTCCAACATGGAGGCGCAGATAATGGCTACCCCGTCGGGCGTCTTGCCAGGGGCGTAGACGATCTCTGGCACCCCTTTACGCTTCGCGCGACCGAGGTCCAGTACCGCGAACCCCTCTAGGTAGCGGACCTCTCCGCTCCTTAAGCGCTCAGCTGCTTCGGGAGGAGAGAGGGCACCCTCGGCGACGGCAGCCAGTATCTGTTCCAGGTCATTCGGTGGTTCGGGCACAGAGCTTAGTGTAACTCTCTTCGCAAGAAGGGTAGAATCCTGTGTATTCAGCCTTGAAGCTTCAAAATCACGCGAGGACCTAGAGAAGGGTGTCCGAGGTGACACTAATAGAGTTAGTTCTCTCCGTGGTTGCGATCGTCGGGGCAGCCTCTCTATTTGCTAACTCTATAGAGAGATACTCGACGACAGGTTGGGCTGGGGGTAAGGGGCGGTAGGGAGCGTGCTTGCCGCGGTAGGTACCGCCGTGCCGGAAACCATTATCCGTATAGTCGCCATCTTAGGGGCCTTGGTTGTCGGCGGAGACCCCAGCTCGAGCAGCGAAATAGGGGTTGGAGCTATCCCGGGGGCACCGTTCCTCCGGGCGACGCTCGCCATGTTCATCGTGGGTGCCGCCTCACTCGGCTTTCGCCATCATAGGGATAGCGGAGGTTAGCATAGACAAGAGGACTGCCTTCCGAGATATAGCGTTCTTTGTCGTCTTCTTCGCTCTAGCCGCCGGGGCGGCGTTGTACCGTTGCCATTCTTCTTGAAGGTGGCCTGGCAATGTTGCTGGTCGGGGCATACGTCTTCTACGTGGTGCGGACCGTGTCGTTCGGAGGGGAGGGTCCCGAGGAGGTGCCTGAGGAGCTGTGGATCGGGCCTTGTGGTGAGCAGCCGCCGCTTCTTGCTGTCGTCGCCCAGGTTCTAGGGTCGCTGGGGGTGATGGCTGCAGGGGCCTACTATTTCGTAGACGCCGTGGAGAGAGGTTCGGCCTCGCTCGGCATACCAGCAGGTCTGATCTCGTTGATACTTGCACCTCTGGCTACGAAGCTGCCAGAGAAGTTCAACTCCGTCGTCTAGCTCGGAGAGAACAAAGATACGCTGGCTTTGGGCAACATAACTGGGGCTATGTTCTTTCAGAGCACTGTACTGGTTTCTTTAGGCATATTGTTTACCTCGCGGAGCCTGGACTTCATCAACGTCCGCTCCGCGGCACTGCCCCTCTTATCAGGTGTCATCCTCTTAGCGTTGTCTGGCGCGAGACTCCGCTCAAAGCACAATACCTGCTGGGCTTTGGTGCTTTATATGCCGTGTTCGTGGTGATGGCTGCCTACGAGTTCGCTCTCTAACTGCCTTCTTTACTAGAAGCCCAGAGCAAGAGTCTGTTTTCCGCGTGCTGATAGAATGAGCCTTCAGCGGACGAGTAATCGTGATCCTACCCTCCTGCGGGAACGAGGGAACCTAGCGGTAGAAGAGGAAGCGGTTTGACAGAATTTTTAAGCGGGGAGCTTCTCGTCCGTTTTTTGGGGATTCTCTGGTTTAACCTGATCCTCTCTGGTGATAACGCAGCTGTCATTGCGCTGGCTGTTCGGCGACTGGAAGGCCCTATACGATGGAGGGCGATGATCTTCGGAGTCCTCGGGGCGGTGGTGTTGCGCCTGGTCTTCGCGGGGATCGTAGCTTACCTGCTCGCGGTGCCATTACTTCTCGCGGTTGGGGGACTTCTCCTTTTCTGGATCGCTTGGCAGCTTATACAGGGCGACGAGCATGGAGAAGGTGGCAAGGTACAGTCAGGAGGTAACCTGCGGGAGGCCGTGCGGATCATCCTAGTGGCCGACGCCGTAATGTCGATCGACAACATCGTTGCCCTCGTCGGGGTGTCTGGAGGGAACCTGTGGCTGCTCGCAGTCGGGCTTGCGCTTACCATACCGCTCGTGATCTTCGGTAGCGCGATCCTAAGCACCGTGTTAGGTCGGTTTCCCTGGTTAACCTATGTCGGGGCCGGGGCCCTCGTGTGGGTCGCCGTGGAGATGTTCTTCGAAGACCCTATTATCACCGGCTTCGTGGGCGAATCCCTGCACGGTGCCAGGCTAATCATCCAGGTCCTTATTACCGCACTTTTTGTCGTTGCTGCACAGCTATGGCCACGCATGCCCCGAAACATGGGTTTCAAGCGTTCCGGCCCTAACGGTTGAATATACGAGCCACAAGCCGGCGCTGCTGTAACCTGGCAAGCTCTAACTGAGCTTCTTCCAAGGTTTGCTCGATCCCAGCTAAGTGCTCTATGCGTTCCATTAGCATGAGACGCTCCTCGGAAGCTGCCCGCAGCTCTAAGACCTCCTCTGTGAGCCAGCGACGCTCCTCAACGCTTTCTTTGATCTCCTTCTGAAGCCTGAGGTTCGTTGCTCGCACTTCCTTAAGCTGAGCCGAAAGGCAACCGACCTTCTCCCGGGTGTCGGCTAGCTCCCGCGCAAGCTCCAGCATTGTGGTTCCCGTCCGGCCGCAGATAGCCTCCAGCGGTATACGCCCATCAGGACGAGCAAGCCTTCTAGCCTCGCTTTCCGAAACGCCCATGACGCGCGCTGCTGCCTCCAGGGAGAGGGAAGCCTCCACCACCTAGCCCTCCGCCACGTTCTCGGTGCCGGGTGAGAGTTCAGGCTCGTAGCCTACGTCCCGCACGGCCTGTGCGATCTGGTCTAGCTCTACCTCTCCACCGTTGTAAGAGATGGCCAAAAGCTCCTTCGCCAAGTTGACCTCGATCGTTTCCACAAAACCGAGTTGGGCGAGTGCCTTATCCAGGTGTTCGGCCTCCCCGCTCTGCGTGAGGCCATGCACCACTAGGGTTACGTCCGGCATGTTCTTCCTCCGTTCACTCTTTTAGCTTGCTGGCTGTTCTTGGGGCCTGACGTGGAGGGTCAACTCTTGCTTACCACGTAGCACACGTAGCTGTGTGTCACGGCCTATTGACGACTCATCTAGGAGATTCAACAGGTCGTCAGTAGAGCGTATGTGCTTCTCACCGAAGCCCAGGATCAAATCCCCCGATCTAATACCCGCCCTGTCGGCAGGCCCGTTCGGCGAGACGCTCTCGACCTGAGCACCGCCCGGCGAGGAGTCATCCCACCGAGTGCGACTGGCGATCATCACCCCTAGAAAGGCTCGACGCACGCGCCCATCGGTTACGAGCGAGAAGATTACGCGGCGAAAGGCGACCGAGACCGGGACGGCAAAACCTATCCCCTGGGCTCCACCGATGATCGCTGTATTTATACCTACGACTCTTCCGGAGGTATCCGCCAGAGGACCACCCGAGTTGCCGGGATTGATCGATGCGTCTGTCTGGATTACGTTTTCGATCATGCGCCCCCCCTCACTGCGTAAGGAGCGCCCTAAAGCGCTCACTACCCCAGCCGTCACCGTCTGCTGGAAACCCAACGGGCTTCCGATCGCTACCACCAGCTGCCCCACAACCAGGTTCTGCGCTTCTCCCAAAGGAGCCACGGTAAACTCTCCTTCAGGTTCGAAGCGAACCACCGCCAAATCACTTGGTGGGTCGTCTCCCAGGAGCTCTAGGGAAGCTGTATTCCCGTCGGCGAGCGTCACCTCTAAACCACTTCCAGACCCGCCAACCCGACTTAGCCCACGCACTACATGGCTGTTCGTCACGGCGATGCCCGCGTCGCCGTTGGAACCGAGGATGATTCCGCTCCCACCACTACGCCCCGACCGAACACCGATAGAGATCACAGCCGGCTCCAGCTGCTCGGTCACCTCACGGACAGCTCGGGAGTAGGCGTCGAGCTCCTCAGGTTCCAGACGTGAGCTCATAGACAGATTCTCGAATATCTCCATGGGTTCTTTTTACCGCATCTGGGGTGGTACAACATGGCGCAAAGACACAACTTTTATTCGTTTGTGGGTGAGTGTAAGATGAACTCCGGAGCTTCGCTTGGGACAAGCGGCGCCCGATTGGTTGCAAAGGAGTTCATGAGCTTGACGTTTTGAGGACGGTGATGCCTTGACGGTTACATCTGCCCCTGCCGCGCTGAGGTTCTCCTCCAGAGGCTTGTGGCTGATCTCGCCTAGCTACGACCTTGTCTTCATCATTTTCTCTAGCGCACTGCTGCTGGTTCCTCACCTGTTTGCGCAGATAGGTGGACTTTCTAATGTAATAGTAGACCTCCTAGTCACCGCTCTTATAGGCGGACCGCACCTGTTCGCTACTTACACCATGACCTTCATGGAGCCGCACTTCCGGGAGCGTTATCGACGCTACACCCGGGGGGCGTTATTGATGCCAGTACTCGTCGTGTCTCTTGCGATCTACAACCTCACCTTGCTCGTCACCATCTTCTTCTTCTGGGCGTCGGTGCATGTTATTCACCAGGCGGCATACATCGCCGACTCGTATCGTTTCAAGGATCCACGCGGTCGGGGACTAGTCCGGTGGCGACTGTGGTCACGGGTGATCGACTATGGGCTCCTGATGACGAGCCTTTACCCGATAGCTACTTACAAGTTCACCGGCACACCACTCGTGATCGGCGGTGCGAATCTCTCGAGCGAGGGTTTCGAGACGGGCGGACGAGCACTGTTGTTCCCCGACTTTCTTAAGTTCGAGTGGCTAGGGCCGCTCGCAGCCGGTGCCTTCTTTTTACTGCTCGCTGCCTTCGCAGTGAAGACGGTCTGGGAATGGCGGGTCGATCTCTTCCACCTCCCAAAGACGCTACATATGAGCCTCGCGGCGGTTCTGTTCTTCATTACACCAGCCTTACCGAACCTCGATGTGGCTTTCCAGGGCCTCAATGTCTGGCATTCCTTCCAATACCTCGCGGTTGTGCTCTACCTCAACCGGTTGCGGGCTGAGCGGGGGCTTATCGGCTCTGAGTTAGTAGCGCGCGTCTCCAAGAGTGGGCGCCACCTGTACTGGATGTGTTTGCTATTCACCCTCGGTGCGGCTGTCATCTACCTACTCGTGTACGGCGCGGTTGTGCTCGGTGGACTGTGGGCGGACGATCCGGCTCAGCAGCACTACTTCTCGTTCTATACTGTGGTGCTATCGGCGCTTCTCGTACACTACTACTTCGACCACTTCCTCTTCTTGCAAGTAGACGACGTCATCACCCCACACTGGGCCTAGAGACTCGAGGAATATCGAGTAGAGGGCGGCTTCTTCTCTACTTATACTCTCCTTATATAATCCTGGCGTGAGCAGGGCTCTCTACAACGCACGCCTCTCGGCGGCTATTGCCGTCGCCAGCGTGGCCCAACTCGCGAGCCGCACCCTCCGTACCGGTGGGGGTACCACGGTGCCCGGTGTGATAGCACGAAGGGTAGACCCAGCGGTGCTCACGAAGCTCTCTAGGCAGCTCACACGCGGGTCGGCGGCGATTACAGGTACCAATGGCAAGACGACCACGACCCGAATGGTCAGCAAGATACTGCGGACCGCGGGTCGTCACCCGGTTAGCAACTCCACGGGTGCGAACCTCGTCACTGGG
>JAFAPF010000297.1 GCA_019247245.1 Rubrobacter sp.
GAGCTCTGGCAACTTGTTCAACGGCATGTGTTGCTCTCAGGACGCAGCCTCGCTTCTCGGACCGACGCTCGCAAACCTCTCTTCACGTCCCGCAAAGGAGGAGGCGGCAGTCCGCTGACCACCCGCTCGGTGCGATACATTGTCAAAAAGTACGCTGAAGCTGCCAGCATAACGAAGGCCATTTCTCCTCACTCTATCCGCCACACCGTAGGCACCAACATGGCAGTGAATGAGGCTCCGCTCCTAATCATCCAGCAATTTCTTGGCCACTCAGATCCCAAGACCACCATGCGTTACGTGCGTCGTGCCGAGCAACTTGCTTCAAAGGCATATCAGTATAATACGCTGCCTCTATAACAGAATGAATCCGACAGAATGAGTCCGAATTTCCGAGAATTCTCCTTATCGGAAATTCACTCCGAGTGAGGCTTCTAGCATGTGGGTTGCAATGTCTTAGCGACCTTCATATGGTTCCCAATGATGCTGCTCTTGCCTTGCGCGTATCGCTCCAGTTTCCTTGCTCGTTAGTTAGCTCTTTATAAATCTTGTGGCTTAGTATTATAGCTATATATCATACAGTACGCCCTTTACTGGTATCCACCCGAGAATAGTGTAGGCTGTTCCAAGGAAGTAGACACTATGGAAAGGGAGGTAGTAATGGAGCAAACGATATATCTACTAGAGATATATTATCCCCAGAGCCGCCAGGAGGTTTGGAAAACCTTCGAATCGTCTACGCCTTTTATGTCCATCCATGAGGGTGATATCGTCGACCCCAGTCCTTGGTCTGGGTCACGATCACCCCTAAGAGTTCTCCGCGTTACTGAAGTACACCACGTCCTCTCGGAGCGGAACGGGCAAACCCAACACAAGCTCGAGGCCTTCACCGAAGAGACTATGGTTTACGAAACACCTGGCGACGGGTAACACGCACCGCCCTCGGGACACAGGGACCAGACTAACCGCTTAAAGGCCTCCGAGTACTATTTTGGCTTTCACCAACGCGTCAGGATTGCTAGCACTACCACCGCCACCGTACCCCAATCGCGCTGGTCAGGTGGGACTCGCTTTTCATAGTCAGCTAGCTCACGGCATGAGGTACTCGCAGTGCCCGACGAAGCCGCAGGCATCCCCTGCACAAACCACGCTCTCAACGCTTTTGCGGTGGCCTCGAAGAGGGTTTGCAGGGTTCTGGCCTTCGCCTCCCTCAAGCTCCCTTTGGCCTTGGAGAATGCCTCCTGTATGGGGTTGAGATCCGGCGAGTAGGGCGGCAAGAACCAAAGCTCGCATCCCTGAGCCTCGATGAGTTCCCTGACAGAGTGGCTCTTGTGCACCGAAACACTGTGCGTCGGCCGAGCCATCGATGAGCATCGATGGGCCCATCCCTTCGAGTGTGATCGAGGAGATGAGGCACTCTCACCCCTGGGCACCCTGACGTAGCGCGGGGACTAGCGTGATGTTCGTCGAGCACTCGTCAACGAACACCAACCGCTCGGGATCGACCGGCCGCCGAGCGCAAGGTATATCTGAGGAATAGTTCGTCGCCAGAGAGGTGTATGGAGACGATCTCCAGGCCCGATATTTGGGGCGAAAGCGTTCGACCTTCGAGTATGGTGAGGGCACTGGGTTTGGTGCCTCCGAGGAGCCTTGGAGCCAGCGCCAAAAAGAGTTCGTCAGCAAGGCCGTTACTGACGAGGGAGTGGATCAGAGTGGGACCACCCTCGACGACAAGCACGCTCACGGCGTAACGCCTTTTCAAGATCTCCAGTGCCGCTGCCGGGTCGGGTCGAGGGGCTGACGCCTCCTCCCGCAAGACTTCGACAGAAGCGTGTGCGGAGAAAGCGGCAATCTCCCCTTCGGGGGTACTGGGCGAGGCGAGAATGAGAAGATTCTCGGGCGAAGAGCCGAGCAGGTTCGTTTCTAGCGGAAGGTCACCGCTTCCAGTCGCGATGATGGCCAAGGGTTGGGGCCTGAGATTGCGTGACTCGCGTGCTTGTGAAAGGTACTCGGGAACGTCCAGCCTGAGCTTCTCGGAGCGGAGAGTCCCCGCACCTATCATCACGGCATCCGCTTGGGAGCGCAAGGTGCGCATAACGGTGCGATCAGTTAGGCTACCTATAGACCCAGCCTTTCCGTACACGGTCGCCTTTCCGTCGAGGGAGGCGACCATGTTAATAATTACGTATGGCCTCGTCTTGGGAGGGAGATCTGGCTCGGATATGGGTACCTCCTCTGAGAGCACCCTTCCTGCCGGGAAGGAGACGTCCACGTAAACTTCCTCGGCTGCCAGCTGGACACTGGGCTGGGGGAAGAGCCTCAAAACCATTTTACCGCCAGGTTCATCGCCGACTCCGGGCTTACCTACCCTGGGCAACACGTCAGGAGGTGCGATAACGAGCGTACCTATGAGCTTGAGGTTTGGGAAGAGTCACATCGAGGCGTAAGCCCTCCGCAGTATTCCCGCGGGCGTGGATCTCCGCCTGGCCGTAGAGGTCGCTCACGGCCCCGTACTCAGCGTGTGGGATAAGGATCTGCATGCGTACCCGGTTTTGGGCCAAGGCTTTCTTTATCGCATCCAACAGGGGACTCACGTCCAGCTGGGCGCTCATCAACACGCTGCCGGGGTACGAGGCAGCAAGCTCTCGCCGGCGCTCCTCGGAGACGAGGTCAGACTTATTGAGGCAAAGTATTGTCTCCTGACGCAGACCCACCGCACTTTTTCCCGAAAAGGCGTCCCTAAGTACATACTCGACGGTCCGGATCTCCTCTTCGAGTTTACCGCTATTTGCGTCAGCACACACCACGAGGATGTCGGCGTCCCGGGCAACCTCGAGCGTGTCTGCGAAGGAGTGGACGAGCTGCGTGGGCAGCTTCCTTATAACCCCGACCGTGTCTGTCAAGACAAAGTCGGGGCAAGTATCTCCCTTGCCATTTCCAGTGGTTCCTGCCACCAGGCGGGTGGTAGTTTCGAGTGTTTCGAAGAGCCTGTCAGCGGTTGAGTGATTCTCCCTGCTTAACGCGTTGAGGATGGTGGTCTTACCTGCGTTGGTGTAACCGACGAGGGCGACGCTCGGAGGTCCTCCCTTCTTCAAACGAGCGCGTCTAATCTCCCGGGCGTCCTTCTCCTCACTCAGCCGTTTGACAATTCTCTGCATCCGCTTCCGAATCGCACGCCGGTCATACTCAAGCTGCTGCTCACCTGGCCCTCTGGTGGTGGCGCCACCCCCTCCTAGGCGACTTAAAGCGGCGTAGCCCCCCCTGACCCTCGGCAACCGATAGGTAAGCTCTGCAAGTTCGACTTCCAGGCGGCTCGGCGCATCCCTGGCATGCAGCTCAAAGATGCGTATGATAAGAGCCGTCCGGTCTACGACTTGAATCCTCGCAGCCTTCTCCAGAACCCGCGATTGAGATGAAGATAACTCGTCATCTGTGACCAACACCTCAGCCCTCAGCAGCTCAATCAGCCTCGCAAGCTCTCCCCGCTTGCCACGCCCCAAGTAACCAACTCCGTCTCGTCTACTCTGCTCCAAACTCCCGACGACCTCTAGTCCCAAAGTACCCGCAAGCCGCGAAAGCTCCCCTATCTCCCGATCCTCTCCCGCCCCCACTAGGACCGCCCTCTTCTGCGTCAGTTCCTCCGTCACGAATGTATTATATCATGCATTAT
>JAFAPF010000299.1 GCA_019247245.1 Rubrobacter sp.
CTCGATCACAACGCCGTCCTGACAGTCTCCCAACCAGGGTCTCAGATTGTGTTTTAACCAGCGTTCGAGCGTTATCGCGTGTTCCTCGCTCGAGGGTTCCGCAGCAGTAGAAGCCCACTCACGCTCTACTTCGTCGAGCTGTCGCAGGATCACTACGAGCCGCTCAAGAGCCTCCTGCGCGCGGCTATCGAGCCGATAGCGCTCGACAGTCAGAGCGTCGTAGCGTTCCTGCTGGCGTTGTTGAGCTTCTGTCTCCTCTATCATGCGGGCGTACTCACGAGCGGCGTCCTTGGCCTCCTCCTTCGTGCGAGAGAGGTTCGCAGCCCGTTCCTCGGCTTCCTCCAGCTCCTTCGCAGCTCCCTTTTCGCCCGAGAACACAGCCAAGGCTAGGGCGGCTCGCTGCTCGTTTAGTTCCTCTAACTCTTTTGTGACCCGCGCCGCCTCCGCCTCCGCCGCAGCCCGGTGTGCCTCCAAGCCCCCTATCGCAGCGTCGATCGCTCCCACAGCGTCATCCGAGGGTCTAGGCTCCGCTCTTGGCTTCCCTTGCGCTCCTGTCGAACGCCACGAGCCGGGTCTCGTAGAGGCCGGGCTTTTTTGCCGTCCTCTCCTCCTCAGCCCC
The DNA here is from genome assembly GCA_019247245.1 of Rubrobacter sp. Classification (GTDB taxonomy): domain Bacteria; phylum Actinomycetota; class Rubrobacteria; order Rubrobacterales; family Rubrobacteraceae; genus Rubrobacter_F. The sequence goes on from JAFAPF010000299.1 coordinate 620, forward strand.
TCCGAGTCGAGCTGCGTGCTTGTCTCAGCGAGCACTTTGAATACCTCTAGCACCTCTTTCTTTCTCTCCTCCTCGTGGGTCGTAAGCCTCTGAGACTCCCGAAGCTGCTCCACCCACCGCAGGTGATCCTCCTTGTTCACTCGTCACCCTCCGGCTTCAGTCTAGCGAGTGCTCACATCGTTCAGCTTCAGGCATTTTACCTGCCCTTACCGCTTAGAGACACGTCTTGGGGCCGCTGCCCGCAGTATAAGGAGAAGAACCGCGATCGCGTTGGTGATAAAGGCATCTAGCACGCCGTGGGCAATAGAGGCTCCAGGCAAAATGGTTTCCGGAAGTCGTCGACCCCGAACCAACCCGCATCCTCCACCTCGGCGGCGTCAGCTCTATATGAAGCTCGCGCATTGCGTAGCCAGCGGTGAACCCGATCATGAGCGAGGGTGGTAACGGTCAGGGTTAGCTCCGGAAATACCAGACGTTCTCTACCGTAAGACCCCGCTCTCTTTACCAGCCCGATCACCGCTCGGGTCAGCCGGTGGTCAGGTGAGTCCCCGAAGGGTGGTTCGTGCGGGTCTCGCAAACCCATTACCGATCACCATAGTTCGCCGCACCTGATACCCGCAAACCTTACGCGTAGCGGGCGCTCCTACAGAGCAACTACCGAGGCACCTCCTCCAATTCGAGCCGCCCTATGAGGCGCTCGATTAACTCAAGGAGCTGGCGTAGAGAAGCACGGTAGGCGGGCATGGTATGTCCGTGAGGGTCCGGGATTCCCTCTGGATCAGAGGCACCGGTCACGTATTCTCGCAAAGTATAAACCTTGTCTGCCAAACCCCCGAAATGCCTGCGAAGCGTCGCTACATGCCGTGGTCCCATGGCGAGCACGAGATCTGCTTCGTTAAGCATCTTCTCGCTCACCTGCCTCGCACGGTGCGTTTGCGCGTAGATGCCAACCTCCTCGAGCGCAACGCGCGCGTTCGGGGCGATGTCCTCGTCTATTAGCGCCACAACGCCGGCGCTGACCGCCTCGTAGGTAAGCCCCTTCTCCTCCGCAAGAGCGTTGAACATAGCCTCGGCCATCGGGCTGCGGCAGATGTTCGCAGTACACACGAAAAGGACCTTTATGTTAGTCGACCCCGCCTGCTTTCTCGCCCTTGGGCACCTGCTCGTGCGCCTCATCTACTCGAGACTCTTCGCATCTGCTACCCACCTTCTCTGGGTGCGGCTTTTCTCCTCGCGAGTACATTATACGAATCATAAGAAGGATCCCACTACGGCTGGCGGTCGCAAGGGGTTTATCGAAGGCGCCGCTTGCATTTAACTAGCCGAACATAAGCTTTAGAGTTGCCGCGGTTGGAAGGCTGCCTAGTCGAGGTTAGAATCGCGTCGATGCTTCCCATACACAAAATCGCGAAAAGGTGTGATCATGACAAGCTCCAAGCAAGTCCAAACCAACCGGCAGAACGCCTAGAAGAGCACCGGCCCAAAGACACAGGAGGGTAAGGATATCGCCTGCCTAAACGCAACCAAACACGGTCTCCTCTCACAAGAGGTCCCTCTACCCGGCGAAGATGAAGCAGCCCTAAGGAAGTTGTTAGGCGAACGTCTGAGGGCCGAACTGCGGCCCGTAGGAGAGTTAGAGAGCTTGCTGTGGAGCAGATCACCGATGCCTATTGGAGGCTGCGCCGCCTCCAACGGGTTGAAGCCGGCATATTTGTTTATGAGCACTACGGGGAGTTGGCTGAGCGTGCCCAGGAAGAGGCCTGCAGCTATGAGCAAGAGCGCCAGCTCGCCGAGCTTATGTACCAAGTGACGATTGAAGTGACGGACGAAGATAAGCAAAAGTATCAGGAAGCCCTCTCTAGAGCCCAGGAGATGAAGGCTAAGCAGGATACTGAGACTGCCCAGCTCGGCCGAACCTTCATCCGCGATGCCAATAAGGCGAACGCCTTCTCGAAGCTCTCCCGCTACGAGACCACCATAGAGCGAAGGCTCTACAAGGCGCTTCATGAACTCCAGCGCCTTCAGACCGCCCGCAGCGCCGGAACTAGGGTTCCACTGCCTGCCGTCGTAGACGTGAACGTCTCAGGAATCTCCCGAGAAGGTGCCTGACAAATGGGTTTGTTTCGTAAAAACCGCTGCGTAAAGCCGCCGGCATGAGAGGGTGTGCCACTCTCCCTCGCTGATCGCCGCAAGCGCGGCATGAAGCGCTATATCAGCGCCTGTACACCCGTCTGGCGGTCACTTAATTAACCGCGAGGGCTTTTTAGAGACTAATCAATGGGATGAATAGTACTACTAGCGAGATCAGTACTCGGATTAGTGGCAGTAGTATTAGTAGGAACACCAGAATTGTTAGTAGGGGTAGCGTAATTACTGCCGGTATCGTTATTGGTGGTGGGGTTACCACCTCCTTCCCAAGGGTCTACAATATCCACGATAGGCTCCATGACGCTCATGGGATAATATCCGACGCTCCCGGTTGCCGCGTTGGACATAAGGACATTGCCATCACCCGTAGCCATGCCAACGTCTCCCTGCCCGACTACTATGTCGCCAGCGTGCGCGGGCCCTCGGCGAACGGGGTACGCGCCTAGATAAGCATACGGGTCCCACGGCGCATCTTGCGGGTCACCGTCATTCTTCAGGAGAAAGCGCATCAAGCCCGTAAAGCTGAACATGTTGGGCCCGTCAGTAGCCTCCACGGGGGTAATCCCACTTTCGATGCCCCCAGCGCGAGGGCCGCAGCAGGTCCGGAGCCTCCTGTGTGAGCAAGCGCCGAGATCCCGATCGAAAGAACAAGGCCAACGACGAGGCCTAGAAGTACTATTAGCCTAACCCATCGAGGCATGCCCTCCGGGCTCCTTTCCGCTGCTTATACGTGGACTTGGACAAACACGCGTGTACCGCAAATATGCTCCCTCTTGGCGAGCTTCTTCACTTCGTAAGCCTGTATCGGTATTCTCTCTATGAGGACTTTACATAGACAGGTAGGGGAGCCGCATCGGCCAGATGGCACATTCTCTCGTATATTTCAGCTCCTTTAGGGTGATGCACTACTTAGGCTTAAGGAGCGCAAGCTCTGTCTTTGACTGCTTTCTTCAGAAATTGTTCTTTGGAGCAATCCACGAGGAATCGCTGATGCGTATATCCAAGATGTAGCTACAAATGGGGCGGTATCATCAACGCGCCGCCCTCAACTAAGAAGGAGGGGGAAAGAAGTTGAGGAAGTGGATAATGCTGGCAGCGGTGCTGGCTCTAGTGGTAGTGGCAGCTGCCCCTGCTATAGCGCAGGTGGACCAGAGGTTCCGTGAGAACAGGATCATCAGCGGGCGCGCTAACCCGTCGTTTAGTTTCGACAACAGCGGCAACAACGTCAATGCCTGTCCCACGGATCAGCAAGTCGCTAACACCGGCAACATCGCCAACGAGCAAGGCGCCACCCAGTACGACACCGCCACTGGTGACATAAGCTTCGATGGAAGCTCCATCACCATAGAGCCCACGGTTGATAGCTCTTGCACCCAGACCATCGATCAGACTGCTACCGGATAGTAGATAAGGCTATACAGACGCCGTAGGTGAAAGGGCCGGGGTCTCTATAGCAGCCCCGGCTCTTTTCACAGCCTCTAGTGCCTCTTTGGTTTCTTGAGAAGATTTCTACCAGGCGGCCTAAGCTGCGTCGGCGTTACGCGTGTTTAGCTTCGAGAACACTGAACGCTTGGGCTAACAGGCGTTCGCTTAAGGGTTGCATCGGAGAAGGCAACTCGTACACGCTGAACTAGCGCAACCCAAGGTTCTCAGCCGCGTCTATGCGCAAATCCCCTTCAACCTCGACCGCTTGGTATAGAGCCGCGACCTGCTCGATACGGTCCCCGTTTGGATAGGTGTGTCCAAATTCGGGCCCCGAGCAGAGGGTAAGGAAGCGTAGCGTTCGCGCGGTCAAACCGGTCTCCTCGAGCAGCTCGCGCCGTGCCGCGTCCTCCAGCGTCTCGCTGAGTTCCTTGAAGCCACCAGGCACGCCCCATTGTTGGCTGTCGCGTCGCAACTCCAGTAGCAGCTCTTGCCCGTGCAGCACGACTACGCCGACCCCCACCGTTATCAGCTGCCTTGTGCCAACGAGCGCGCGCAACCCTTCGATGTAGCTCATAAGTAGCAGAATAGCCTAGCAACGCCCGCCTACTACCCTAGCCATTGCGCCTATACCTTAAATGGTGTCGCTCTCTTCTTGTGTTTCCGAGTAGGCCAGCCTACCAGTAAACCAGACGATACACCCTCCTCTACAGGACACGAGCGCCTACTACTGAGGGGCTTCTTCCGAGAATATGGCAAGCCGCTAACCGAATCTTCGAGAAGATAAGACCAGACGCAAGCAGCTTTTTCGAGTGTTACAAGGAGAAGAGAGAGCCGTGTTTGGAAAGTGAAGTTAGTAGCCTCGATACTTAGAAGGTCACTATCTGCATGCAGATAGTTGTCAGAGGTTACAGCTCTCTCTTCTAAACGCTGAAGATACAATGCTTGGTGCGCCCGGTACATCGGCCAGATGGCACATCTTTTCCGAGGGTTCTTTGCGGTAGTGAAGTTTTAGTGATCTAAGTTGTGCCGTAAAGAGTGGTCATGGATACAGAGTTGACCATGTATCAAAAAGCCCAGCCTGTTGAAAAAGTTGTTATCGGACCAGTCGGTGCTCCAAAACAAGTACCAAACAGGCTCAAAACAACACAAAAGCGAGGGTCTAAGCCCTTGAATGGGGCTCAGAGAAGAGGGCACAAAGGAGTTTTTAACATGCTGGGCCCTTAGTACTGATAGTAGGAGAATCTACATTCGCCGACTATACCTGCTCATTTCTATCCCTCAACCTTGTCTCACATTGAGCCATACTGCATGAACCACCCCCGGAAGATGACCGAGAAGCGTCAAAAGGATGTTCAAGAAAAAGTGTGCAGAGAGACCTACCGCTAGAAAGGCCCCTAAAGGTGGGAGGATCACTGAAGCCACGATACGCAATAACACCAAGATCTCCTTCATGTCGTTAGAGCTGAGGTTGGATACGTTGCCCGCAAACCATGAACCCAAACTTCCGAGATTGATAGGGAGCGGCAACGGGGGAGCCTCTTATTCACAAGTTGTTGCTAACTTGTTATCTTTGGAAACTCGCTCCCCATAGGCCCAGGCAGAGCAGGTATGAACGGAAGTAGGGATAGAAGGGTTGGGAGAAGGCCGTTCGATGGGTAAGATTAGCTCCATAGAAATGCTTGAGCTGGAGAATAGCAAGTAAAGATGAAGACATACTCTCGGGGTGAGACCATAGCCATCGAGCTTGACTTACAGGATGAAAGCGGAGTACTCACGGTCAGTGCCACTTTTTACGAAATCCAATCCGGGCACGGTTTTTCGATGCGTGGGGATGGGGAAGGCCAACCCGAGGTGACGGTGGTGCTCACCGAAAAGGTTACCGAGAAGACTCTCCCAGGTGAGTATCGATGTAGGGACGTAACGGTATATGATACTCAATACAATTATGCGACCTTCACCCCTGAGATACGCTTTCGTGTCGAAAACCCGCTGGGGGACCATGAGGGGCCGAAGCTAGTGGGCTGGCGAGTTAGCAAGTAAGCTGCCTTTTATAGGGATTAAAGGCGGCCCAACCCTTATTGACTGAGTAGCCGAGAAGAGATCTACAGGATGCTGGTAAATCCTGCCAGGTAGGAGAAGCAGCGTGGCCTTTTCGCCTTGTAGATGAGGTTAGCCTACTAATGGCGCCTCGAAGGAGAAATTATGCAAAAACGAAAACTTGGAAATAGCAACTTAGAGGTTTCAGCTCTCGGCCTCGGGTGTATGGGAATGTGCTTTTCCTATGGGCTGCCTGCAGACAAGCAGGAGATGATCTCACTGATTCGGTCGGCCGTTGAAC
>JAFAPF010000308.1 GCA_019247245.1 Rubrobacter sp.
CCCGCAGTGTAGAGACTCCGCCCCAGATGTTGGCACACAGAGTATGTTACGGCAGATAAATCAGAGGGCGGTAAGAGAAGCTACCCACGACCCATAATCCGGCTTGCAGCACCCGGACGATACTGAGGAGAGAACCCAAAGTAAGCGGCCAAGGCACCTACCACCAAATGCAAGATATTGTCCGCATTGTTTATACGTACTATACCCAGCAGATGCCCATAGTTGTCGAACAGGGGTGGAATGAATCCCACAATACCTAGGATGATATACACTACACCAAGCACCTTAAGGAATATCCTGGACTCCACCAACCCCAAGAACCACACAGCAAGCCCTGCTACACCAACCACCAAGTGGATAAGATTGTGCAACAGATCTACGGCGAATGTACCCAGCAGGTTACCTCCGGTGGGGTTGAGGATCAGGCCTAGGAGGCCTACTGCCAGGAAGGCTATACCGATTATTAACGCCACCGTTTTAGGTGTATCGCGCCTCACATGGGCTCCTTTCCACGCGCCTTGTGCAAACCTCTAGATATTTAGATACCTCTTAGTAGGTAGAAGTTACAGAAAGCTAGGCCTTCTTGGGCGATTATTAAGAAGGGCCGGTGTCCCTACTATAGGACACCGGCCCACTTCTTTGACCGCGACTTTAAGCTGTGGCGCCCTACGAGGAGGCAGCCCCTCAAACGCCAGCAACCTATATATCGCCTCGACCTCGCGTCCTCCGGTAGTACCTAATCGAGGCGATGCAAGATGCCGGCCTCACTCCTCCGTGATGCGATAGACACTAGAGGCGGAGATGCGCGGAAAGTGGCTGCTTGAGAGCTGTGAGGAAGGGTATAGAAGCGGCCCACACGGTAGGAGATCTCTTGTTACCCAAAGCGATCTTGGGCATCTCTCTCTGAGATGATGCACCAGACAGTGTTATGGCACCGGCTTGTACCAGGCTGGTAACGACATCTGAGGAGGAGTACTTATGGAGTGGGTGCTGTTGGTTGGACGGATCATCTTTGGGGGTTCTTGCCTTAACGGGCTGAACAACTTCTGAACGAACTTGGTGATGATGAGCGGGTACGCCGAACATAAGGATATGCTTGCTCCCAAGGCTGCAGTAGCAGGCAGCGGGGTGTTACTACTTGCGTTGTCTGTTGCGTTCGGTGTCCTGACGGTGATGGCCCTGATCTTGATAATCGTGCCCCTGGTCCTGTTTCGACCCTCATGCACGACTTCTGGGCGGCACCGGAAGAAGAGAAGACGAACGAGCAGATCAACCTCATGAAGAACATAGGGTTGGCGGGTACGGCACTAGCCCTCATGTACGGGGTTTCTAGCTGGTTGTTAGCGCTCCGGCCCTAAAAAGCCCCTTCCTCTAGCTTCTGAGAAAGCCTTTAGAAGATGCAACTCGGTGTTCAATAATTGCCTTAGTGGGCACCCGACGCATAGCGTTCTAACTGACCTCACGTAAGCGTCCGGTTTCTACCTCGTAGATAAAGCCGCGTACGCTATCTTTGTAGGGGATAAAAGGGCTCATTTGTATACGCCTGATCGACTGGCGCACGTCCTCCTCAAGGTCGGCGAAACTCTCTAGCGGAAACTGAGGCTTTATACCCACTTCTTGTTGAATCTGCCCCTTGACTTCGTCGTCCGAGAAGGTGAGCATCCCGCAGTCGGTATGGTGGATGAGGATTATCTCGCGCGTGCCTAAAAGCCGCTGAGAGATCAGCAAAGAGCGTATCTCGTCGTCCGTTATAACCCCACCAGCGTTGCGAATGATGTGCGCGTCACCTTCCTTGAGTCCAAGCATCCCGTAGATATTGAGCCGAGCATCCATGCAAGCCACCACCGCGACCCCCTTAGCCGGAGGAGGCGGCAAGTCACCCTCATCGAAGGACTCGGCGTACCTCTCGTTATTCTTAAGGAGTTCGTCCGTTACGGTCATACCTAACGCTCACTTTCTAGACGCTTCTTGAGCTACCTGCTAATGATGACATCCCACAGAGGCTAGCGCATCCTTACGGGTTTCGAGTACGTCAGAAAGAGGCAACCTGCTGCTTTACTAGAGCGAGGGTAATCTGGGGGAGAGGTAGCAGAGCGGTTTAATGCGGCCTAGAAAACGTTACACCGTATCGTATCGGAGGTCGAATCTTCTACTGCCCGGTATGACTCTTTTGTGCCTAGGGCTCCCGAGTTTCCGAGAAACGAGGTTCGTGTTTCTAGCATGCACGTCTCACGTTTTTATTTCATTCTCGACTACGTATCCGATAACTTCTGTATTACCTGTCAAAACGCTTTTTCTTCTGCATAGAGTTCTTGAGCATAGTCTTTCCCATCTCTCCCGCATACTTTCGCCATGAAATTACCGCTTTGTTCTCCTGTCACGCACAACAAGCACTATAAAGGCGATCGCGCCTACAAGAAAAAGTAAACCGTGTAGTAGGTGTCCACGTAGTAGCTCTTCCAAGGCTTCTCCTATCTTCAGTTTCGCAATAGCTACAACAGTATATTTGTCATCGTTATCCCCGTTCCTGAGAAGGAGGCTAGGATTAGCGGGGTAGCCTCCAGGCGCGAACTATTCCGAAAATAGTCCATATAGGTCATGCGTCGGGTCTTTGGGGCTGTCACGCTTCAAGCCTTCGAACAACGCTGGGGCTGACCAACCCCGCTGTAGAGACAGGAGTAGCGCGTATGAGGTGATACTTTTCGCCTAGAGGGGTAGACGCAAGTTCTTCAGCTCAAAATACGACTTTTGACGTATTCCGGAGACTGTGGACTAGGTGCACAGTAGCCATAGAGCAACATGGCAGGCTACAGCGTAGGAGCTTTCAGGCGGAGGCTTCTGCCCAGGGAAAGGAGTTGACAGCCTTGCTCAGTGAATCAACCCTACAAGAGTTCAGGTCGCATCTGACAGGAGATCTTCTCCAACCTGCAGATGGGGGGTACGATGTGGCTCGCAAGGTCTATAACGTGATGAAAACCTTCTTGTTGTTCTGGGTTACGCGGAGCATCTATCTCATAACTATCTTTGATAGTAATGCTTCGAAAACTTGAAGGAATTGTCCCGAAAAACGGCTCATAAAGGCTGCCCCTGTATAAAGGAAGCAGATTTGGCTCCTCCAAAGTCAACCCTATTACTTACCAAACAGGCTCTAAGAAAGAGTTTTGCAAAAGGGCAAACACCACCTCAACACCACAACTTTGCCGACATTTACAGCCAAAACGGGGCGAGGATCCCTGCACAGTGGCTCGCAGAGCGACTTTCAGGCCCGGCCGAGTCTTTCCAAAAGTCCCTCTTATGGTCTCCATTACCTCATCAAGTGTTACCGCTTTGCCGTATTTCACTCTCTGCTAGCAGGAAGGTTTGAACCGAACATATGTGCGGTAGGCACATAGCCCTAACAACCTAGTGCCCGACTCCTCCTTTTCCTTTCCTAGATTCACCCCTGAGAGGGCACCAGGCTTCTTGATCTAATGATTGGCCTACTACCCCGTCTGGCACAAATAACAACGCTGTTTACCTGATGCGCCTATGCTTCCTTGCCGCAGCGAGACTATGCTTACTGCCGAGTGGGGTTGTGATGTCCAACGAGGGCTCGATGTAGTTCTACAGTTACAACAAGTGCCTTCGCGTTTCGCGCTCTTCTAAACGAGGGCGCGCAAGAAGTGTGCTTGGAGTGGGTGGCTCTGACATGCCCATGTTGTGTCCGGTGATAAACACCGGGTCCTCAAATTATCTTTGTGGATATTGTAGCAGGAGTATCGCTAGTTTATAGTTGAACGTACACCACAAGGGAGACGGAGTAAGGGAACCAGACTCGTAGATCTAGCAGCGTGCCATTCTGGGGCATGTGTCGTCTTAAGACAAGCCGAGAAGCGCTGACTGGCTACTTGTAAATGTTGCCAACCAGCGGGGAACGAGGTTAGGAGGTTGATCATGAGACCGGAGGACGTTGAGGACCTGACCATTGGAGGCTCTGGATCTCGTGGCTGAACACTGGCTAGAGGACGAGATGCCCTCGTCTGCGTATTAGACCGGGGCCTTAGGGTGCTCAGATATTCCTACGCGGAGGTCACAAGGCCATACGGTTTAAGCTCGCGGACATGGCTATGGAGACCGAGCTCGCGAGGAACATGCTCTTGAAGGCCGCCTGGCTCAAGGAGGAGGAGCGCTTTCGGCGCGAGGCGAGCATGATGAATGCCTTCGTCTCGGATGCGGTCAAAAGGGTCGCCGAGCGATTGGTGCAAATCCACGACGGCGGGGGCTTTATGGAGACGAGCGCCGTCGCCCGCTACTGGCGGCAGGTCAAAACCAACGAGATCGTGGAGGGTACGAGCGAGATCAACCGCCAGATCGTCGCCTACATCCTCTTGGAGACCCCGAGGAGGTGAAGATGGTGCCGCGATGAAAACAAGCATATTATGGCCAACTGATCGATGACTAGCGCTATTAGAGACAAGCTGTAGGAGGTGCATCATGTTGGAGAATCTCGGCCAAATTCTGTCAGCTGCAGCAGAGCGGTATGGGGCTAAGACGGCTTTGGTCAGCGGTACCGTGGATTCGGGTTCGACGAGTTGAACGACATGTCGGGCCGGTTGACCAACGGCCCGCGTGGCTTGGGCGTCGAGTTGGGCGACCGGGTTCGCTCTACTCGCAGAACTCGTGGGAGTGGCTGGTGAGCGACTCCGTACCGGCAGGCGCCCAGTCTTTCGAAGAGCCGCTGGAGCGAAATGGCCCCGACTTCGAGGGCGTTGACATCGCGGCCAGCGATGCCTCTACTATCGGCTACACATCGGGGACGACGGGTCACCCTAAGGGCGCGATGGCGACCCACCGCGCCGTGCTACTCAACTCGGCCATGATCGCCAACATCCACGTGCGCACCGCCGCTGACCCGATTGTGACCGCTCTGCC
>JAFAPF010000135.1 GCA_019247245.1 Rubrobacter sp.
CCGGGGGCGGGTACGTTCCATGCGAAACGGTGTTATCCCAAGCCATGCCGATCCATCGAAAGTATCCAACTTCAACGCCGGAGGCACCAGCGGGCGCAAAGAAGTCTCCGGCACGCGCCAGTGCATGAAGAGCAGGTCCAGCCAGCGCATGCGGAGAATCCACGCTCCCTTCGGGAGCGGGTAGGGGCGGTGCTCCGTCCGAATCAAGGCTTTCTTAAGCTCTGATGGCTCCATGACCTGGGATGATACTAACAAAGGCGGAGGATGCATCGCATACTCTCGAGATCTCCCTGCAGATAGGCTGGCTCTTTTAGCGCTTCCGGGGCCCTACTATCGACGTTGTTGAAAAAGAGTCCCAAATGCAATAGCGCCGCTCCCCTAAAAGACAGCTCGGTTTCAGCAAGATCTGCTAGAAGCAACGGCAGCCCCTTAATCTAGCTTACGATCTCCTCGTTTTCAGGCAGGGGTCTTTTCGGGTTCTTTCTCGGGCGCCGGTGCTTCCCGGCGCTCTTTGCGGCGCTCGGGTGTCGGCTCCACCAACGGCTCTACGACCTCTTCGCGCTCGGGCTTCTCACTACCGCCTGTGTAAATCTTCACCACTTGTTTACCTCCACCTCTGAGTACGTACGTAGCTCTCCCGGGTTCTCCACCACTTCGGCCCCCAGCAAGTCCGCGATGCGAAAGAATTTGTCCTCTGCAAGGTGAGGGAACACCCCTCCTCCCCTATGCGGCCGGACAAAAGCTACAGGGAGGGCCTTCTCGGCTCTGAAAAAGGAGTGATCCATGTGGTGTACTACCCGTCCCCACGCTAGGACAGATCCAACAACATACGGAAGGGGATGTACCTCTTGGATCGGCTCGTAGCGAGCGTACAGCCCGCAGGTACAACCGAAGCTTGGGGCAGCCTCGTGGGGGTGGTTTCTTCTGAGAAGCGGCTTGCTTGGATCACCCTGGAGGTGTGGGGGGCAATGGGCCACGGTTGCTTCCATTAACGACCAGGTCTGGAACCACCGTTGAGCAGACAGGCTTTGAGAAAGGTCTACCCATTTTCCGGGTATCACCCTCCATACCCTGTAGCCGACGATAACGCCCGCTCTGTCGGGGATTTGCATGCCCCTATATTATCCTGCTTAGCGCTATTGTCCCAAGAAACAACTGGAGCAACAAAAGAGCGCTCAGGATAGGCTCGTAGGTAGAGAAGAGATATGGTTAACCCGGCACCTCCTTCACCTGCAATGTGTCTTCTAGCCCCTTGGGGTCCCCAGCGAGAGCGTCGAGAAGTTGGGACTCGAAAGTGCCGCCGCCGACCGCTCCTTTGGCGGCGACCTCTCCTGCACGGCCGAAGTAGGCGAGGGCTTGTGCGACGGTTTCGGCCTCCGCTCCACCAACCGCGGTGAAGCAGCCGACGACCGCGGTCGAGGCGCAACCACTACCGACAACGCGGCCCATTAAAGGGTGCCCGTTCGAGATAGCCAAGGTGCGCTCGCCGTCGCTTACGTAGTCGGTCTCGCCTGTGGCAGCGACGGTGACGCCCACAGCGCGGGCGGCTTTTGTGGCAGCTTCTCGAGGGTCGCCCGCGAGGCTCTCGACGCCACGCACCTCGGCGGTGAGACCCGCGAGGGTAGCTACCTCGCCGGCGTTGCCGCAAACGGCAGCGATGGAGAGCTCGGAGAGGAGGCGTTTGGCTGTCTCCGTACGGAACGATGTCGCGCCGGCGCCTACAGGATCCAGGACCACGGGTATACCTTGAGCGTTGGCTCTATGACCGGCGATCAGGGCGGCCTCGATAAAGGGTGGATCGAGTGTCCCGATGTTTACTACGAGAGCAGAGGCAAGGCCCACCATCTCTACGACCTCCTCAAGAGCATGCGCCATGACCGGCAACGCGCCTACAGACAACGTCGTATTGGCGACAAGGTTGACCGTCACGTAGTTGGTCAGGTGGTGGATAAGTGGGCGCTCTTCATAGATCCTCCGGAGTGCTTCTTCGGCCTTCATCCTCCGACTCCTTCCAAGATCCTACCGAGAGCGTGGACCGGGCCCGCCCCCGCCCCTATCTCGTCGAGGCCGTAGAGTACGGCCTCGGAGGCTACTACGCGGGCCCGGTGCGCAGCTTCTTCGATGTCGAAGCCCAAAGCTAGGAAGCAGGCCAAAGCCGAGGAGTGGGTGCAACCCGCTCCATGGGTAGTGTCCTTTTTATAGACGGGGCCTTCTATTCCGGTGAACTTCTTCCCGTCGTAGAGGAGGTCGGCTCCCGAGGCAGTATGGCCACCGGTGATTATCACGGCTTTTGGACCCAAGGAGTAGAGCGTGACGGCACAGTCCTTGACCAGATCCTCATCTGGCTTCTCCCCGAGGAGTGCGAACGCCTCGTTTATGTTCGGGGTTATGACCGTGGCGAGCGGGAAGAGCTCGTTCTTGTAGGTATCCACGGCATCGGGTTGGAGAAGCACCGCTCCACTCTCGGCGATCATTACCGGGTCCACGACGACGTTCGGGAGCCTGAAGCGGTCGATTGTCCCGGCGATGGCAGAGATGATGCCAGCGTTGAAGAGCATGCCGGTCTTTACGGCGTCAGCTCCAATGTCCGAGACGACAGTTTCTATCTGCTCTACGGCAACCTGTGGTGGAAAGGCGTAAATTTCCGTTACGCCAACGGTGCTCTGGGCGGTGGTAGCAACGATGGCGTTAGTCCCGTAGACGCCGCAGCGTAAGAACGCTTTGAGGTCGGCCTGAATACCAGCCCCCGCCCCAGAGTCGCTGGTAGCTATGCTCATGACCCGTTTCAAGGGACCTCCTCCGATTCGGAATCCGAGATACCAGAGGCGAGTATGCGAGCGGACATCCCGAGGACGCTCTCAAGCCGCTCCAACCGGTTATAGACGGGTTTTTGCATTTCTCCCTCCGCCGGCATTACCCGGATCAGGTTCAGCGGGTCGGCTTCGGCGGTTTATCCCCCGCGCCCTCTCAGCCCCTTCCGGGCTCCCCGGTTGCTCTCTTGCGCTTAATGTACCCTAGTGACTTACCACGCACAACTACACGCGAACGCCTGCAACGTGGCCTGAGACCATCAGCAGTCCGAGCACAGTGGTGGTGGCGGTGATCTCGCCAGCGAAGATCTTCTCTACCGCCCGCGGTAGCGGCAGCTCCAGCGCTGAGACGAACTCTGCCGGCTCCGGCCGCGGCCCCCACAGCGTGCGCACGGCTTTACAACGGAACAAATGACACACCTCTGTCGAACGCCCGGGGCTAGTGTGTACTGAGGTCAAGTGTGAGACGTTCTCCGCGCGATACCCGGTCTCCTCCAATAGCTCTCTGGCCGCTGTCTCCCGAGGTTCCTCTTCCCTCTCTAGCCCCCCACCTGGCAGCTCTAGGGTGAAAGAACCAACGGGCTGGCGCCACTGACGCACGAGCACCACGTCGCCCCCCTCTGTCACCGGTACCACCGCCGCGAACCCCGCGCTCTCAAGGACGCCATATTCGATCTTTTCCCCGTCCGGAAGCTGTACCTTGTCCAACCGGAAAGAACACCACGGGCTCTCGTACAGGTACTCCGCGCCGAGCATCTGCCAGCCGTTGCTCTCTGCAAAGCGAGCCATGAAAAGGGATTATAAAGAGCCGGTAGCCACCCCGCCTTGGTATACAATTTTCGGCGTGAGCCCAACAACGGCTAACAATGAGAGCACCGAGGTTACAGGAGCGCGTCTCTTCGTGCCGGTCCCAGCTCGGGAGCTCTATGAGGTCATCTTCGACATACGCAACTTTCCGAAGTGGGCGCCAGGCGTCAGGCGCGTTGAGGTGCTCAAGGGGCCGCCGGGACCGGGTATGATCTCGGAGTGGGAGGTATCCTTTCTCGGGCTGAAGAGAAAAATCTCGAGCGTCTTGAAGGAGGCCAAGCCTCCGACGCTTCTACACTGGACCTATGAAGGTTTTATTCGTGGTCAGGGCCAGTGTATCCTGCAAGATTGGGGCGACTCTGCTCTCGCCGAGTTTCGTACGCAGTTGCACACGGCGGAACCGGCTCTGGAGAGGTTGCTACAGACATCAATCGCCAGAAGTGCCGTGACGCGGCACCTCAAGCGAACGCTCACCTGCCTCGGACAGGTTGTCTGCGGGGACGGTGAAGCACGTGTCGGGCCATTAGAAGGGGATTTTTAGAAGCCTACTCGAAGTGGTTGGCGGCCTTGGTGATATATTGCTCCATATCCTCGGGGACCTCATCCTCGGGGTAGATAGCTTCGACCGGGCATTCAGGCTCACAGGCGCCGCAGTCGATGCACTCTTCGGGGTTGATCAGGAACTGATCACCACCATCATAGATGCAGTCCACCGGACATACCTCAACGCAGCTCTGGTCCTTCGTGCCGATGCAGGGCTCGGTTATAACATAAGTCACTGTGGGTCCTCCTTTCGAAGCCTCGTCGTCTCTGGCGACTTTATACCAACCCATCGCAAGATCGACTACCGGCCGTTGATTGCCATCATCGTAGATCATGATCACGGTCATGGAAGCGTGTGATCTATATCAAATGTAGTTCTTCGTTCTTAGGTACGGGCGCGCAGCTCGGCCGGGTTAAGGACAACGATTGTCTTGCTGCCTTTCAGCTCGAGGATGCCCTCCTGAGCTAGCCTGCTCAGAGCGCGGGAGAGCGCCTCGCGTGAGATACCAGTGGCTTCGGCCATTTCCTGTCTGCTCAAGGTAGGTTCAAAGACGACACCCCTTTTGGTGACGCGGCCCTCTTCGGTCGCGAGGTTCAAGAGTATGCGGGCTACCCTTTGCGGGGCGCTGTGGAAGACGAGATCTCCGATGAGATCCTCGAGCTCGCGGGTACGAGCTGCGAGGGCGCGTGTGAGGCGAAGGGAAGCTTCGGGGTGCGCAAGTGCGAGGTTCACAAGGTCATGACGGAAGACGGCATAGAGAATGCAGTCGGTAAGAGCTGTCGCGCCATGGCTCTGGGGCTTGCCTTCAAGGGCAGAGGCGAGGCCTAACACCGAGCCGTCACCAGCTACGCCCAGGATCTGATCCCGCACCTTGAGCCCGCTTGAGGAGCGGTAAAGCTTCACCCTTCCTTCGCGCATAAAGTAAACCGCCCCTGAGGGTTCGCCTTCTCTATATAGGAAGGTCCCCGCTCCGATCTCCAAGACCGCAGATGCTATCGCAAGCTCGTGAAAGAAACCCTCCTCAAGCCCCAACAGAAGCTCGAACTCCTGCAACCCCTCCAGCTTCTTCAGATGCTCGACGGCCCGGCAGCGGGCACCCGGCAACCGCGCCCACGAGGGAGGCGTATTCTCACCGTACACTACTTGCCGCCCTTTCTGATGCCCTGTTAGTCACGCTGCCTTTATACGCTAATAGCCATCATCTGTCAGCTTTCATCCCTCAAGGGTGTATCCGCTGTAAACTGTCGGAAACCGCTCTCTGGAAAGATGCCCAAGGGGTCACAAAGGAGAACGGTGGGAAGATTTATGCTGGTTGCTGAGCGCCGATGGTTGACAGTTAATACAAAGCAGCAATAAAGGAGCATTCATGTTACGAGGGAAAGTAGCCATGATCACCGGGGCCAGTCGGGGGCTTGGAAGGGCCCTCACGCTAGCCTACGCGGAAGAAGGCGCGAACCTCGTTATAACCTCCCGTAGCGCTGAATCGTTCGAGCTCGTCGCCGAGGAGGCCGAAGGTACGGGGGTTGAGGTCCTCGCGATCCCGGCGGACATATCGCGAAGCACGCATATCGAGAAGCTAATAGATGCGGCGGTCGAGCGGTTCGGTCGGATAGAGGTGCTCATCAACAACGCGGGTCTCCTCGGCCCACGGGTGCCGATAGAGGAGTACCCCGAGGACGAATGGCGCAGGGTGTTAGAAGCCAACTTAACCGGCCCGTTCCTGCTCACCAAAGCCGTCATACCCTACATGCCTAAAGGGGGTTCAATCATCAACATAACTAGCGGCGTGAGCATCAAGGGTCGTCCCCGTTGGGGTGCCTACTCGGTCACCAAGTTCGGCCTGGAGGGTTTAACCCAGATCCTAGCCGCCGAGCTGGAGGAACGCAGCATCCGGGTCAACTCCGTAGACCCTGGCAGCATGCGCACGGAGATGCGTGCCGCAGCCTACCCTGATGAAGACCCCACAACCCTCATCACCCCCGAGGAGAATACCAGTGTCTTCCTCTACCTTGCTTCCGATGAGTCGAGGAACGTTACCGGAGAACGCTTCAAGGCGAAGGAGTTTACAGCTCTGTGAATCTTCCAAAATTTTTCTCGGGTGCAAAGGCGTATAGTGCGCACCCCGGTTGTAACTAGGGAGAATAGGGAGAACACCATGCTTGGCAACAGATCACCACCAGCGCCCGGGTTGTGACTGTAGCTCCTCCCGTCTCTGGGGCCTTTCCTTTATTTGTTTATGGATCTTATAAAGGTGACGATGAAAACGGCGGAGATGACCATCAAGAGGCCGGTGGCAACCAAGCCCAGTCCGATGAAGATGATGGTGCCCCGGCTTGCCTGGGGCCAGGCTCCGGTGGCCCAAACGAAGGCAAAGAGCGAGGCGAAGAAGGTCATGAGGATGAGGATCATACCGCCGGGCAGATCCCGGACCTGAATGGCCGCCTTCTCGACGGAGTAAGATAGCTGCCCTTTGGGGTAACCGCTCCTGCGTATGTTTTCTAAAGCGTTGCGGAACTCGCCCTCGCCCATAAGCCCGATGACACGCGAAAGGTAGTATGCCTCTTTGGGGGACTTGCCCAGACGGAGGAGCTCCAAGTAGTTGCGTCTATACCGTTCGACTGCCCCCGAATGTGGAGAGGCGAGTTGCTTGAGAAAGGCATGGGTGTCGAGGCGCGCTGCGTAGCGGCAGGCCTCGTTCTGAGAGGAGTGTTCCGTACGTTCGTCGGAGTTTGGGGTAGGATCTTCGTTGTGGCGGTGCACGATCTCGCCGACCTCCATGAAAAACATCTCGCGGGATAACTCAAGGGCGCTCTGTCGCTCGCGGCGCCTGGAGGAGATCTCCGTGCGTATCCCACGCGCCCGGTACTCCTCGCGCCTCAGTCGGTAGACATGCCCCTGGTAATAATCCCGCTCGGAGAGCGATACCGCAGAGTCGCGCAGCCTGTATGCTTCCTCCAGCGTCCTCGGCATCCTTTTCTCTTCCATGACCCTTCCGGCCTGCCCTATGCTCCTACTGGTGTTATGAGCCTACTATCTTGGCCCTGGGAAGAGAATGATACCACGTACGTGCCTACCCAAACCTTCCTATTTCGACGTTAAAGGTCTCTCCACAAACATCTTTCCCGCCTCAAATATAACAGTGATTGTCTGGTCAAGCTACATAGGAGCCGAGCATCGCGGAACGAAAAAGTGCTAACCTCTCGAAGAGCTGAATGAAGGACTTGAGGAGAGCGCGATGGACAGGCAAATTGAAGGCTTGAAGAACAAGCTCTTGGACGAGCTGAAGGAATTCTTGAGGATGCCGTCGGTCTCGGCGCGGTCGACCCAAGGAGACGAAGCGAGCTTCCGCGAGTGCGCCGAGTGGGTTCGATCCAGGTTTGAAGAGGCCGGCGCGGAGGCCCGCCTGATGGAGACGGACGGTCACCCCGTCGTCTTTGCGGAGGTCGGAGAAGGCGAGCGCACCCTTCTCTCCTACGGCCACTACGACGTGCAACCACCCGAGCCCCTGGAGTTGTGGGAAAGCGATCCCTTCGAGCCTGACGTACGGGACGGTTCGATCTTTGCTCGCGGCGTCGCTGATGATAAGGGCGACGTTATGGCCCGGATTCAGGCTTTGAAGCTCTATAGTGAGGAGTCCGGGCCGCTGCCGTTCAGATTAAAGTTCCTGATCGAAGGCGAAGAAGAGGTCGGAAGCCCGTCGTTGCGCGGGTTTGTTCAGGGCAACAAGGAGCTTCTTCGGGCCGATGCCTGCGTTTGGGAGGGTTCGATAAAGGACGAGGCGGGCCAGCCCATGATCTTCTGCGGCACCAAGGGGCTCTTGTACGTCGAGCTGCGTGCGAAAGGGGCTTCCCACGACCTGCACAGCATGTACGGTGGTATAGCACCGAACCCGGCCTGGAGGCTCGTGCAGACGCTACGCACCGTCAAGGACGAGAACGGGGAGATCACACTCGATGGACTCGACGAGCTAGCAGACGAGCCCTCAGAGGAGGAACTTGAAGCTATAGACAGCATTCCCTTTGACGAGGCTGCCCTAAAAGCCTCGTGGGGCGTGGACGAGCTGGATCGAGGACTTGCAGGCCAGGATGCCCTTAAGGAGATGCTCCTCAAACCCACGGCTAACATTGCTGGCATACAGTCTGGCTATACAGAGGCCGGCTCGAAGACGATCGTCCCATCCGAGGCGTTCGTGAAGATGGACTTCCGGCTGGTCATGGGGCAGAGCCCGGGGGAGGTGCTGGAGCTTCTCCGGGGGCACCTGAAGGAAAGAGGCTTCGAAGATATTGAGGTTCTACACCTGAACGGACTCGAGGCGGCCAAGACGCCGGTGAGCTCACCGGTGGTCCGCACGGCCGTGGAGACGTGGAAGGAGATGGGGCACGAGGAGCCGGTCGTCTACCCGACCATCGGAGGAAGCGGGCCAACCTCACTCGTGGCTACCAGGCTCGGGATACCCACCGTTATGACCGGCGCCGTAGCCAATCCTGAAAGCCGCATCCATGCTCCGAACGAATCGGCCCGGCTCGACGACTACTTCGAGGCTATCGCCTACTTCGTCCGCTTCTTCCACAAGTTCGCATCTTGACGAAAGCGACACACGGCAAGGGCTTCGACCTTCCGGAGCGCATCAGGCAGAGCTTAGCAGCGGACGTCGCCTCAAGGGGGGTGCAGGCACGTGTTATCTCCACGCAAGACCGCGAGTCCATACGCCCCCCGCAAGGGCACATAATCGTCGCCGCGCCGAAAGAGGAGGTAGACGGTATGCGCGGTCCGGCCAGGATAGTGCGTCAGCTTGAGTTCTACAAAACCCCCTATGGTCCCGTAGTCCGCCTCGCCTTCTCCGTCTACCCAGAGGATACCGATCCCTTCAGCGCCGATACCCTCCTCAACGTCTCCCAGATCAGCGGCGACGCCGCCCTCTCCAGCCTTGGCCGCCAGAAAAGCTTGTATATGCACTTCTATTACGCAACGGAGGATGGAGATCTCGCCTACAGCTTCTCCAAGGAGCTAACTAACGCCGCGGAGCAGCGATCCGAGGCAAAAAAGGTCCTCAAGATGGCTCGCGACGCCTACTCGGAGACGCCGGAGGAACGTCGTAGCTTTCGGTGGGCGGTAGGGCTCGCTGAGAGCCGCTTCAAGCTACCTGTACCTGAACCTAACGAATAGGCACAGCTTTTGGGCGTAGTCTTTCTGGACAAGTCTGCGTATACTCCGACGGATGCTGGCGGGGAGCAGCACGACCAAGGAATTTGTGGCGCGGATAAGCGGCGCTCTGGCCGCAGCCGGGCGCAGTGGGATACGCGTCACGGCCGGCACGGGAGCGTGCGATCTGGAGACGCAGCAGATTGCAAGTCGTGCTTTCAAAGATGATCTATCTCTATCACCGGGTGACGCGGGGCCGCGTCACCTCGAAGGAGCGCCTAGACCCGTAGAACCCGGCCGAGCGGATGGTTTGTCTCGGCTGTGCTACTTTCTCGATGGGGTGCAGACCACGCACGAGATCGGACGCATTGGACCCATACCCATAATCGTCACGAACGTGGCCGCGGCCGTTGTCAACCGCTGCGACCATCGATTCTCGCGCATGGTGGTGGAAGGACTACCGGCTGTGGTGCGGGCCGTGATCCTACCGCTCGATATCGACGATGAGAGGGCCAAGGCGTTGCGCGATCTGCTCCTCGCGGAGAGCTTCGTGGCGTTAGGCTACGAAGAAGCGCCACGTACCGCAAACTTGATACTAAGCTCGACCGAGCACGCTTCCCCGCCAGATCCCGCAGACTATGTGGGCATGAAAGAGAAGGCCTTCGGCAGGGCGCGGAGCCTTCGGGAGCGGCTGGAGGCGGAGCTGCTCAGGCGATGGGAGGGCGACGACCGGATACTCAACAGCGAAGACTGGATCGCCGTGGACGGACAGTTGCCCTGGGCGGAGACGCCGTCGCCACGGGCTGTCGGCCTCATAAAAAGCGTAGCCCGACCAGAGTTCGAGGGCGAGGACATAACAACGCTGCTAGAGCTCGCGCAAGGTATGAGGACCACGAGCTTCGTTCCTGGTTGGCAACTCAGGCGGGCCACTACCGACCAGCGTTGCTCGTGGTACGTCAGGTTGTGGCCCCCACAGCGCGGAGCAGACGCGTTAGGGTCGCTCATACGCGTAGAGGCCCCCCTTGACACAAAGCCAGAGGAGGTTGACGAGATTACACGCTGGATCCTGGCCGAGCGAGCACCCTTGGCAAAACCAGACCCGCGCTGGTCAGCCATGATCTACCCGATCTACCACGTAGAGAAGATCCTCAAACCTCTAGTGCAGGGTTCGGAGCGTGCGTATTCTAAGCTGGAGCGGCAGCTCGCCGCCCCGGTAATGGGGAGGAACTAGATGCTACACGAGGAGTTTTTGGACGTTGGTTCAGGTCCTATAGGACGGGTCGTAACGAGTGAGGAGTTTCCGGCAACGGCCCACGAATTCTTCTTTTGGACCGCCGAGACCGAGGAAGCCCAGAGACTCGACATCGGGCACATCGTCGTCGCGGAGGCCGAAGACGCCACGGCGATAGCTGTGCTCGACGACCCGAGGCGCTACTCGGACCTGCAAAGCTTTCTCGACGACTTCTACGCCTATGATGGGGACCCAACACTGGAGGCTTTGAGTGAGAGGGTCGAGATCCTGGTATTCCGCGCTAGGGTTCTGACAACGAAGCACCGTGATGAGAGGAAAAAGAGCAAACGGCCCGTGAAGACGGGACCGGTCTACTTCGCCACGAGCGAGGCGATAGAGTTCGCTTTGGGCGCCGAGGTCTTCTCGGGCACCAAGATTCCCATGCTCCTGCACGAGAACGGTAACGAGGAAAATGGCTCGCCCCAGCGCACTCCGCTCTACGCAGACGCGGACTACCTCCTTGGCCCCGAAGCCGGGCACCTTAATATAACAGGCATGAGTGGCCTCTCCACCAAGACCAGCCACGCACTGTTCACCGTCTCAAGCATCTTCCAGAAGGCCAAAGACAAAAAGGTCGCCGCGTTGATGTTCAACGTGAAAGGTGCCGACCTTCTGTTTCTCGACAAGCCTGTAAGCGTGGGCCGCGAAGAGGATCCGGACCTCGCCTTCCGCTACGAGGAGGCCGGGCAGAAGGGCCTCTCTACAGAAGAAGAGGAGATGTACGCGGCGTTGGAACTCGAGGTCAAACCGTTCGACAACCTGCGCGTCTTCGCGCCCTTACGACACGGAATGGATCCGAACGAGCGGGTAGTATATCCGGCGGATCTCAGGGTCGGAGAGCTGAACACTTTACGGAACGCTCGTGGAGAGGACGGGTGCGTGCACGCTATCGTCTGGGATCTGGGCGACGTGCTGCCGCACGCGGGGCGTATCTTCGAGCCATCGGACTACGACGACAAGTTCCGGGGGTTCGTGGAGGAGTTAAGAGCGCAAGGTGTACGCACCCAGGATCGATTCCAGGCCTTGATGGCAGAGATCTGGGATTACCTTGAAGAAGACAAGCGATCCTGGCGTGGACACAACCCAATGACAATAGCCAAGGTTCATAACCGCTTTAACGGCCTGCCGAGCAAGTGCGGCGGTCTCCTAGTGCGCGGCCAAGTCGACTACGATGGCGCCCCGAACGTCGAGGAGCCCTTTACCGACAAGGAGATGCGGGTCGTGGACATCTCCAGGCTCACCGGCGTACCGCAGGATCTCGTGGTCACCAAGGTGATAAAGAGCGTCTGGGAGATGGCCGAGCAGGGCAAGCTCGGGGTGGACAAGTTGGTTATCTTCGTGGACGAGCTAAACAAGTATGCCCCTTCGGGGTCGCGCAGCACACCTCTCAAGGATACTTTGGTGGACATCTCCGCTCGCGGCAGGCACCTTAACCTGACGCTTTTCGGAGCCCAGCAATTCCGGAGCAAGGTGGACGATGAGGTCGTCGGTAATGCGGCTACTAGCCTCTATGGCCGCATCGGCGACGAGGAGATAACAAACTCTAGCTACCGCTCTTTCTCCTCCACAACCCGCGACGAACTGCTTCAGCTTGAGAAGGGCCGCCTCCTCCTTCGGCATGCCCATTACGCAGTCCCCGTCTTCGGGCGATTCCCGAGACCCTCGGTCCTCACGGGCAAGGCCGGAACGGAGATCTTCGGCGGGCAGAACGTGGACCTTGCAACCGAGGTACAAAACGTCATGCGTCGCCTCATGACGAAGCCCCCGGCGATTCAGAAAATAAGGGGCGACGTTACTGGTATGGCCCCAGAGCGGGTTTACGAGGCTCTCGACGCGGTGAACGCCGCGTCTCGACGCGGCAAGAGCCCCGTGAACCCGTATGAGACCTTCAAGCGCAACCTGATAAAGAAGATGGCGAGTCGCTTCAGCTCCGATGACCTGAGCTTCCTGGCCAACATCGAACGGATGGGAGAGTAAGACCCCCTCTTGGTGAGGATAGCGCACATCTCGGATACACACCTAGGATACACTCGCTACGCGCGGCTCGACCCGAAGACAAATCGTAACCAGCGGGAGGTAGACGCGCAGGAGGCTTACAGACGGACGGTAGATGAGATCCTGGAGAGGGATGTGGACCTCGTGATCCACTCGGGCGACGTCTTCGACTCTATCCGCCCGGCGACACACGTGATCATCGGCTTCCTCAAGGAGACGACCCGGATCACGCGCGACGCTCGCATCCCCTACCTCGGCATCGCCGGGAACCATGAAACTCCGCGCCTGCGCACCACGACCGCCGCCTTAGAGTATGGGAACCTAGTGCGCGCCTACTTCGCCTACGGCTTTAGGGACGAATACGAACCGGTGGACGTCGGTGACGCGCGCGTCGGCGTCACGCTCGTACCGCATGGTGCAGTGGTGGACAACGAGGTTATCGTCAGCCCGGACCTCGACGCCGAGATAAACATAATGGTCACGCATGGAACGGTGCCGGGCCTGGTGGTAAAGGGGCACGAGCTCGGCGAGGTCGACCTGCCGAACCGCGTACTGGGTGGAGATTTCGACTACATGGCACTCGGGCACTACCACTACTTCCACCAACACAGAGAGAACGCCTACTACGCTGGGGCTACAGAGCGTTTCGGCTTCGGGGAGGTGGACTCAGTGCCGGGGTTTGCGATCCTTGAGTTCTCCGAGGGTGGAGTCAAGATAGAGCACGTCCCCATAGAAGCCCGGCCGATGATAGACCTACCCAAGATCGACGCTTCCGATATGACCGGGGCGGACCTCACGGAGGCTATAAGGGAGCGGGCTGAAGGAGCGGATCTCGACGGGGCAATGGCGCGCCTGAAGGTCATTGACTCACCACGGGGGGTTGCAGGTGAGGTCGGCCGGAAGCTTTTGCGTGATCTCAAGCGCCGGTGCCTGACCTTCTCGCTGGAGATCACCGAGGCGGGGATGACCGTCGAGGCCGCCGAGGAGATAACAGAGGCGAGCTTTGGGTCTTTGGAGGAGGAGTTCAAAGCGTTCGTCGGGAAGCGCCGAGAGAGCGGGGAGCTCGAACCAGGGTTCGCCGGGGAGTTCCTAGAGAAGGGGCTCTCCTATTTGAGGGCTGCCGGGGGTGCGGAGCGACCGTGATCCTGGAGCGCCTCTACCTGGAGAATTACAAACAGTTCCGCGAACCCACGGAACTTTTGCCGCCGGAGGGGGTCGTAGGAATAGTAGGATCCAACGGCTCGGGAAAGACTACGATCTTCGAGAGCATACTCTGGGCGTTTTTTGGCTCGAGGGGCAAAGACGCGCGCTTCTCGAACGACTCCATCCCATGGAGCGGGGGTACTACCACCGAGAAGACGACCGTCGAAGTTACGCTCAATATTGCCGGCGCGCCATACAGGGTCGTGCGCACCCTCTACAGAGGCAAGACGGAGGCCCGGGTTTACTCGGTGGAGGAGGAGATCGTCGGCGGTTCTTCGGAGACCGCAGAATGGGTACAAGAAAGCCTGCTGGGTATGGATCGGGTGGCGTTCGAGGCAACGTTCTTCGCTCGGCAGAAGGAGCTGGAATTCTTCGCCGGGGTTACAGGCATAAAGCGCCAGCGTGAGATAGCACGGATCCTTGGTATAGACCAGGTGGAGGGTGCTCAGGAGCTACTCAGGGCCGATAAGAAGAAGTGTCAGAACGAGGCTGGGTTCCTGGAAGCGCGCATCGCTGGTGTAGACCGCGAAATTCTCGAGGAAGAGCTGAAAAAGGTCCGCAGACGGCAAGACCGTCTTATGAGGGAGGTTAGCTGCCTGCGGGAGAAGTTAGAAGGAGTCGAGGACGAGCTCTCGCGAGCCCGGGCGGAGGGGGAGACGTTGGAGGCATCTTATCGGAGGCACAATAAGCTTTCGAGCCTTTTAGCAGCAGCGGAGTCGGCCCGGGAGCGGGCGGCGGAGAAAGTACAGGAGCTTTCGAAGACGCTGGTGAGGCTCGACAAAGATGAGGAGGAGCTCATCGGAAAGCTGCGTCCACAGATCGAGAGGCTGCCTGAAGTAGAGATAGAGATCGAAGGCCTTGAAGAGGCACGCCGCAGTCACGAGCGCCGTGTTCTTGCAGAGAAGGAGATGCGGCGGCTCGAAGCCGAGGCACACCGGGCGGTCGTTGCGGCTTCGCAGCTCTTGGAGAAGCTTGACAGGGCCGCCGAGCCCATGCGTGGCTTGGGGGACGAGCCCCTGCCCGGGTGGGACGCGCTGTTCTCGGTCGAGGACGAGGCCGACAGGATGCTCGGGGCGGAGAGAATCCTCAGTGGGGCAGCCACCCATCTCTGGAAGCTGGAGGAGCGCTTCCGCTCCTTGAAAGAGGCGAAAGCGCGACAAGAGGAACTCTTTGAAGCAGAGCGCGAACTCGAGGAGTCCCGTGTGCGAGTCGAGGAGAGGCGTAAGGAGGTCGCCCGGCTCGACACAGAGGTGGAGAACGTGACTGGCGGAGGCACCCTCGAAAAGGAGCTTGCCCGGCTACGTAAAGAGGAGCGAAGCCTGCAACGCCAGTCGGCTCAGCAGAAGGGCCTCGCAGAAGCCGATGAGAGGGATGCAGAGAAGCTGGACCGGGCACGCCGCATGGTCGAGCACTCCGAGGAGGTCGCCAGCTGCCCGACATGCCACCGCGGCTTCGAGGGAGACGAGCATAAGGAGGTCATCGAGACGCTGTTGCGGCAAGCCGGAGAGGCACGTGGGAGGGCTGCAGAAGCCCGTTCCGAGTGCCGGCGTCTCGAAGAGGAGGCCCAGGATTTGTTACGTAGACTCGCGGAGGTGGAGCAACGGCGGGAGAAGGAGTGTGCACTCCGTGAGGAGCGGGCAAAGGCAACGACCTACCTCGAGGATCTGCGGGATTTGCTGAAACGGGCCTCGGCCCGGGTGGAGAGGCTGCTGGAAGAACTGGAAGGGGTTGCACCCGTCTCCGAAGATGACCTTGAAGAGGTTGAGCTCCGGGTGGGGCTGCTGCGGATGCTACACGACGCCTACCCGCGGATAGAGAGCTTCACGGAGAGCCATTCGGGAGCCAGCGCCGCTGTGGCCGAGCGGGAGAGAGAGCTCGCGTACCTGGGAGCGACCCCAGTCTATGAGGAGACCAGACACGTGCGGCTCCGGGAGGAGAAGGCGGAGCTGGAGCGTTTGCTAGGCCGGATCGAAAGCCTCCAGGCGCGGCTTCGTGACCGCCCGAAGGTGAAGGAGAGGCTTGAGATCACCGGTAGAGAGCAAGAAGAGGCGACTCGGGAAGCCGAACGCTTGCAGGAGAAGATCTCCTCTCTGGCCTTCGTCGAAGACGTTTATCGGGCGAATCGGAAGCGTGTAATGGAGGTGGAGAGGGCGCGTGAAGAGCTGCGGGGTGAGAAGGAGACCCTCGACCAGGAGCTGGGCCGGGTGCAAAGCCGAGTCGAGAATTTGGAAGGTGAGATCGTACGCTACGAAGAGCAGCGCAAGCTCGCCGATGAGAGGGGCCAGGAAGCGGTGCGTCTTGGAGAGATGGATAAGCTCCTCAGCAGGTTCTACAAGGGCCTTACCGCGAGAACCCGCCCCCGCCTTGAAAAAGAGGCTAGCCTCCTCATAAAGGCGCTCACCGACGATCGATACGAACGGATGGAGTTCGACGAGAACTACGGCATAAGGCTCTTCGACGGGTTATCAGATGCGTACGAGATCTCGCGTTTCTCCGGTGGAGAAGCTGACATCGTGAGCCTGTCCGCGCGGGTGGCACTTTCAAAGATGGTCGCTGCCAAGGGCTCGGAGGCTCTGGGCTTTATCGTCCTGGATGAGGTCTTTGGCGCTCTGGACGCCGACAGGCGGCGCAACGTACTTCTTGCACTCGACCGGCTGAAGAGGACGTTCGGGCAGATCTTTGTCATCTCCCATGTTGGTGACGTGCAGGAGTCGGCTCTCCTCGATGAGCTATGGATGGTCGAGGAAGACGAGGAGGGCAAGAGCACCGTCCGACGCCTGAAGGCGAACCTGGACGAACCGGTGGTGCTCCTCGGCAACACCCACGGTTCATAGAAACGGGAGATTCGCCCCGATGACAAGGACGAGTAACGTCGAACAAGCACACTGCATCGAGTTTACCCTCAGGGGATCCAAAGATGAGCCTGTAGACCTCCGTAGAACTTTCCGCTCGCATAGCCTGACCTCGCTCCCCCCATGCGCCTCGCCGAAAACGCCGACGTCTTGGAGTGAACCCTTCCCGTAGATGGACTCCGCCCACGTACCGTGCGAATCTCGGAAAGCGGGCCACCGAACGGAATGATGAGCGTCGTCGGACCACCAGGG
>JAFAPF010000136.1 GCA_019247245.1 Rubrobacter sp.
CGAAGGGACCCGCCGCCATATGGCCCGCGAGCGGGAGGGCAGCTTCCCAGGCGATGCTGCCGTCGCTTGCTAGTGCTATGCCTCCTCCTAACGCTTGCACTCGCGAGGCAGCGAGGGCCATCGCCTCAGGGTCTCGGCCGAACACCAGGATGTGGTTGCTGGAGGTGGCGGTGGTGGCAAGACCGTCGAGGCCGCTGGCGAAGTTGCGCACTAGAGCCCTGGTGACCCAGCGCCCATCCCTGGTGAGGTGCACCACGTGCAAATATCCTTCCGGCAGCTCGCTCTCCAGGGGGGGCTCTTCCAAGCTCGTGATAACGTCAGAGACGAACTCTATTACGGGAGGATCTTCGTTTGGGCGAGCCTCGTAAAGAGTAGGGTCTTCGATCCATGAACCCTGTCGAAACTCCAGTTGGAGCCCTAAAGAGTCCCAATCTATGTAGGGCACAGGCTCAACTAGTTTACCCTCGCGAGCGGTCATATTTCCCCCGGCAATGACCAGCTGCGGTCGAAAAGAGGAAAGATCCGGGAGGAGCACGAGATCTGCCAGGCGACCCGGGGCGATACCGCCGAGATGATCGTCCAGGTGGAGGTAGGTCGCGGGGTTGATGGTCGCTATCTGGATGGCTTTGACCGGGGGTATGCCAGCGTCCACGGCCATCCTAAGGAGGTTGTCGAGGTACCCGTTCTCGGCGATCGAGTCCGGCACCGGCCCGTCGGTGGTAAAGCAGACCCGGCGGGTGTCGATCTGCTCCTCCGTGATGATGTGGAGAAGCTCCGGCAGGTCGGGCCGTAAGGAGCTGTGTCGCAAGGGCGTCCACAGGCCGAGCCGCAGACGTTCGAGGGCTTCATCGACGGTGACGGCCTCGTGGCAGGACCTCAAGCCCGCGGCTACGAGGGCCGCCAGCTTGTCGTCCCGCGCTCCCGTCGTGTGCCCATCGACTATTAGCCCCCGACGATTGGCTTCGACGATCGCCGCCCCTAAAGGGGCTTCTTCGTCTTGGAGAAAGCGAGCCCACGCGGGCGCCTCGCCGACCCCCGCTACTAGCGGGTGATCCAAGACCTCTTCCAGCCGTGCATGATCGAAGAAGTCTTCTGACCCGGCCTCGACGGGGGAAGCCGGTTCCGGGCGTGCGTACCACAGGAAGCGCACCGGAAGCCGGGCGGACTCGTCAATCACGGCCCGGCTGGTTTCGGAGCCCCCGAGCAGCGAGAAGACCAGATCGTCGGATACTATGGTGGTGGTGCCGCCGGGAAGGACCGCTTCGGCGAGGCTTTCGGGGTTGTAGTATAGGTAAGTGTGAGAGTGCGGCTCGATCCAACCCGGCGCTACATAGAGGTCTTGAGCGTCTATCACCTCGGTCTGGGGCCCCACGGCCTCCTCCGAAGGACCGACGTACGCTATTCGGTCCCCCAGGATGGCCACGTTGGTTGGGATCAGCTCTCCTGAGTAAACATTAACCACCGTGCCGCCGCGGACGAAAAGGTCCGCCGGCTCCTGCCCTAGAGCCACCCGGATCAGACGACGCCGCTCCTCGACGGAGGGGCGTGCCCGTAGCCAGGACCTGCCTCCCAGCCTATCGTCAGAGCTCACAGCAGGCCGGCGACCTTTGTGAGGCCGCGGGCACCGAGGCCCCCGTCAGAGTTGATGACCACCCCGGTCACACCCCTCGATTGCTTCACGCTTGCCAGGTAGAGGTAGGCTCCGGCGTGGTCTTCCGGCGCAATCTCGATCTGGAGTGGGACTATAGACTTGAGCCCCTCCTGCATCTCCTGCGAGGTGAGCATTGCCTCCTCTTCCTGGTCCAAACTGCTCAGGCCCACGATCTCAGTCGCCGTGCCGCCAGGCGCCACACCGTTGACCCTCACCTTAGGCGCTAGCTCGTAGGCCATTTCTGTGAGCAGACCTCGGGCGGCGAACTTCGAGGCCATGTAGAGCGGACCTCCCCCGTCCGGGTAGAACGACGAGTTCGACAACGTGTAGATGATGCACCCCTCCGACTCGATTAGCTCCTCCATGCAGACCTTAGTGGCGAACACATAGCTCTTTACGTTAACCGCGAAGATCTCGTCGAAGGCCTCGTCTATCTTCTCCTTCGGGAGGCGATTCATCTTCGCCTGGTTATCCCACAACCCGACGCAACACACGAGGGCGTCCAGCTGGCCGAAGGCGTCGACCGTCTCAGAGAGTGCCCGCTCGTTGTCCTCGAAGCTGGTTGCGTCACCCTCGATGGCCTTTACGTCAGATCCGAGGTCCTCCAGCTCTTCGACCTTCTCCGGCGAGATCTCGAGCACACCAACCTTCATGCCCTCCCCGACGAAGGCCTCGACCACGGCCCGACCTATCCCTGAACCCCCGCCTGTTACGAGAGCGACCTTGCTTAGACCGTCCGCCATACTAGTGTGTGTCCCTGGGTCCGTACGGCTCTTCGAGGAACTTCGAGAACGTTTGGGAACTCTGCCACGTTAAGCTCTCGAGCAGGGGGGCGTCGAGGTAGATCTGATAGCCCAGCTTGGGCGAGACGATCTCCAAACGTGCTTCTTTTCCGGCCCCCACTTTGCGTACGAGAGTAAACGCGAACTCGTTAGTGAACTCGGTGTACTCGGTTTCCGTGTCTTCTATTTCCTCTTCCCAGTCATCATCCGCGAGCTTGTGGGGGTTTTCGAGTATATTGGAGAACGTCTCGGGAGTCTGCCACGCCAAGCTCTCGATCAGCAAGGGGTCCAGATATACCCGTTTGTCTACTCTAGGCGAGTAGATCTCCAGGCGCACCCCGTTTCTGGTGCGGACCTTGCGCACAAGGGCATTCGCGGACTCGTTCCTGATCTTGGCGTAGTCGTCTTCCATGTACCCTTTCCTTTTATTGGATCTCCCTCGCGAACCGTACCATACAGCCGTTACAGTACCCTGCAGCACCTCCCCAGTTCACAAGCGCTTCGCCTAGTCTCAGGCGCCTAAAGGAAAACAGAGAGGTTATGCGTCTCTAAGAGATGGTGGTCCAGGAGGATCACTCGCTTCCTGAGCTTCCACTGCCCCTCTTCCTTGCGTAGGATGTCCTTACGCTCCGCGGAGATTATGTCGTGGCCAGGTGCGCTGCCGCGCGTGCGGTACAGGAGCAGGTTCGACCTCACCGCTACCTCGTCCTCCTTCTCGCCAGGAGCGACCCTGACGTTGGTCACGAAGTGGCGAGTGCGGGAGGGGGGATCCTCTGCCCAGGCGTACTCCGTTTCGATGCGGCGAACCCGGAGCTCCAGGCTCCCGCGCGTCTCCTCGAAGTAGAAAGCCTCTTCGCTGAAGCCATCGCCCTCTCCCCGCTCCCGGTTCACCCGCACCGGCATCAGGTACTCCACGTCGTCGGTGACCATCTCCAGCCACTCCCGTTCGTGACGCTCGTCCAGGACCTCGGCTTCGTGCATCAAGAACGAGTAAGCTTCCCAGTACGTCTCTACCGATGTCTCGAGCATCATCCCCTCCCCCGTGGTCAGGAGCCGTTGTAGCCGTCGAGTAGGAAGTGGAAGTAGGTCTGCCAGAAGTGGCGCTGAGCGAAGTCTACGTAGTTCTTGGGGTAAGCCGTGCCGGGCCCGGGCCACTCATCCTCGGGGATAGGCTCGACATGGGCCGAACCCGCCGAGTAGTTTAAGTAGTGCTGAGCTGCCATCTCTCCAGCACCCACGCGGGTCTGGCCGCTCCAGTTCTCCGCATCGTCCTGCTCTAGAGTTCCGGAGGCGCCGAAGGTAGTCAGAAAGGCCCGGTTGGAGTTCTTTTTGAACTCCTCTGGGGCATCCTGCTCCACCAGGCACCAGGACCAGATCTCCATCTTACCCGCGCCGATCGGTTGCCAAATACGCAGCGTGAAGTAAGGGATGGATTGCCCTTCCGCCTCTATTGCCATCGATGAGTGGAGGAAGCTCAAGTTTGGGAAGACGGTGGCGTTTAGAGGCATTATGGAATTCTCTTTGAGGACCTCAACCTGCTCCTCGTTGAGATTTTCCAACATCGAATCGACGATGCTCTGGGGGTAGTTAAAGTAGTTGCCCGGGGGGAACCCCATAAACAGGCAGCCGTGCTTGCTGGCGGTTATCTGCACCCCCTCTTTTAGGTAGGCTGGGCTCTTGACGCGCATGATCCCTGCTTTAATCGTGCTCATGTGCGTCGACTGGGTGTGGTAGCCATCGCCGATGAAGTTCTCGGCAGCGAGCTTCCAGTCGGCCGGCATGATCCAGCGTTGGGGAGCCCCGATCACCTCCAGGCCAGCCGGGCTCTTCTCAAGATAGAAGTCCAGGTACCAGCCCATGTCCCCTATATACTCCTCAAGCGGTGGAACGTCCGGGTTCAGGCTGGCGAAGATCAAGCCCTTATAGATCTCCATCTTCGGTGCGGCGGTCATGGAATACTCATCCTTGTCGAGCCCCTCAGGGCCGTATGCCTCCTTTTCGAACGGAACCCCTTGCAGCTTCCCGGTGTTCGAGAAGGTGTACCCGTGGTACGGGCAGCGGAAGTGCGAGGCGTTGCCCGCGTCCGACCTACATAGTTGCATGCCCCGGTGCTTGCACATGTTGAAAAGAACGTGGATCTCCCCGTCCTCGTCGCGGGTGACGATGAAGCTGTCGTTGATGATCCGGCGGAGCACATAGTCTCCGGGCCAGGGGATCTCGCTCTCGTGGGCCAAAAAGATCCAAGTCTTAGAGAAGATCTTCTTCGCCTCTAGCTCAAAGATGCTGGGTTCGTTATATACTTTGGCGAGGAGCTTGCCCTCTTCCTCGAGTGTTTGCCTAGCGTCTTGCAGGATCTCGTAGGTCCCTTGGGTTGGCTGTTCTATCACTACCCCTACTCCTCCTTCTAGGCATCTTTGAGTATTAGTCTGTTTGTAGCATAGGCATTACGTTCCGGTCAACCTTCGCGTTCGGCGACGTCGAACACGACGCCATGGACGGCGCAAGAGGTCTTGGACTATTCGGACCTCCTTTTCCAACCCGAAGAGCGGCGTGCCCGACCGGTAAACAACCGGGCTGTTCGACCTGACCGAACACGAAGGTTGTTTCGAGTTTTGGCAGCCCGTATTCTTGGGAATTCCCTATATTTTGGGAATAGAGATCAGGGTGATTTGGTGAGGGTATAGCATAGATGCGGTTCATTGAAAAAGTGACGCAGATCCTCGATCTGTTTTCGCTGGAGCGACCCGAGTGGGGGGTAAGCGAAGTAGCGAGGGCTTTGGAGCTG
>JAFAPF010000138.1 GCA_019247245.1 Rubrobacter sp.
CCGCTGTAGAGCTACACCGACTTCCGCCTTAAGCAATCGCTGCCCTACATAGACTCCAAGCCGAGGAATGTTATGGCCCGAGCGATTTATGTATCTGCAAAATGCTCCTCCAAACTGTCTAGCATCATTTGCTCCTCGAGAAGCACCCGCAACACGTACTTGGAGAGAAAAGGAACGAGGTTAACCCAGCCCGCCGTCTAATCCTGCAGCAACAAGGGTGGCGCTATAGCCCAAAGCCATGTGGAAACGTATATTAAGTGACTAGTTGGTCGGTACACCACGTCGATGACAAGGGCGAGTCCTTCCCGGTTTGAAGCGGCGGTGACCAATCTCACCCAAGATCAGCGTATGAGCACCAAAACGGCTCTCCAGTGAGCGGTGCCCTTCAGAACAGTGTTTTCTCCCATTCTCGCTTAAGCACTTGAGCAGCCACACCGCCCCGGCAAGGGGTGACTTGTCGATCCATTCGTAGGCACGTTGCGTGATGCTCGGCGGCAATATGACGTAGCCGGCCTCACCTCTAACGTCTAGCACAGGCCCTAACTACCCTGCGTATTGCGCACCTCCTCTCTCATCGAGCACCTAAATAAGACGTGCGCTCCCCCACCACCGGTACGCGACCTCGCGGTATGAAGGAGCGTGCCGTTTTGGTCATCGAGAACGGCATGGCTTTCCAGGTCGCCGCCTCTTGAATCGATATCCAGCACTAACAAGCCACTCTTAGCGAAGGGCCACCGTCCCTACCATACCTTTATGCGACGTGAGTCCGTAGTAGCTTCCCAGAAGCCGTTATAGGTGAGTGCCCTCTTGCCGCCTGGTTGGCAAGGGAACACGGGTATGCTGGCCTCGCATAGGATAGCGCCGCCCCGAGCAGCATGAGGTCTAACCTGCGCCTTTTCTCTTCCAAACGCTCGTGCATTGTACACGGTAGACGTCGCCTTCTCTGGTCGTGATCTCAGGCTGTTCGATACTCCCGAACCAGGTTCAAAAACAACTAAAAACGGCTCTTAACACGCGATACGGAGGTGAAAAAACACGAAGGAGTTATTCAACCCGCTCCAGAGCCCTCGGCAGTTCGCTCCTATGATACCTATGGCGAGCGGGTGGCAGAAGGGCATTGGACCGCGACGTCGCTCCCCTTGCGACCAACTGTAGTACGTAGCAGCTAAGTGATAGAACTCAGTCTTTTGGTTGGTAAACCCTGTCTTCCTGGTAAGCTTGGCTTCCCTCGCGGATTATCTTGTAGGTCTCTTCCACTCCGTGCCAGCCCTGAACTTCTGCCTGTTCGTCCCCCTCTAGCTGCATATAGGTTACGAAGAAGTTCTCTATGTCGTGCAGGAGCTGGTCGGGCACGTCCTCGAGCGACTCCATGTCGTCAAAGCGCGGATCATCGTGGGGAACGGCGAAGACGTTTGGTTCAGTACCTGAGCTTGTAAACGTGTCTAGTGCCCCTAAGATTCGAGCCTGGACTAGGCAGCCGGGAAAGACGGGGTCGTAGGCGGCGATCACTATGTCGATAGGCTCACCATCGGTGCTTATTGTCGAGGGTATAAAACCATAGTCGGCTGGGTAGCGGACGTTGCCCGGCAGAACCCGGTCAAGCATAACGGCTCCCATCTCGGGCTCATACTCATATTTGTTGCGGCTTTCTACCGGGACTTCTACGATGGCGTTGACCACCTCAGGGGCGTCTTCTCCTACGGGCAAGGCTTCGAGATCTACATTCATCATCTAAAAGTAACAGCCTCCTTCTCCAGGCTCACCTTTCACGTCTCTTTATTGGGCTACTTCAAAGAGTAGTAGCCAAACTTGAAAAACATGGCTTCTAGCCGACGGGAGCGTAAGTGCCAGTAGCGAGCGCCACGACCTCGCCGTCCTCCTCCTCTTCTTGCACTACCTCGGCCTCAACGATGGTTGCCCGATCGCCGCCCATGCGCACCTCAGCTGTGGAAGTGAGAGTTCCCTGCTTGGCAGGTTTCATGTAGTTGACTGTGATCTGGATTGTGAAGGGCTGCTCCCCTTCTTCGGTAATCGTAGCCAGAGCCTCGGCCATAGAAACGTCGATCAAGGTCGAGAGGAGGCCACCGTGGACAGCACCCATAGCGTTGAGATGCCACTCCTCGGCCTGGAGGCTGGCGACAGCGCGACCCTCCTCGGTGCTCAACAGCTGGGTCCCTACCCACTCCGTAAAGCTAGCATTCTTACTCATTAGAGGCTCTTACCCCCACGTTAAGGTTTCTAACCCCTTGGATTGAGATAGAAATGTGGTTCGTTTATACGACACTTGGCTACAAGCTACTTCAATAACCACCGCTGCCTACAACTGAGCCTAAGGCTCAACGGTATGAGGGTTTTGTAGGTTGGTCGGGAGGACAGGTCCAGAGGAGTGCCCCATCGGGATAGAGAGGGTTATACCTACAGCAGTATGACGACGCACCGTTCACCGCTACCGCCCTGATCGAAATCAAAACGCTTTTACCGAGACCGAAGGACCTGCCCCTTATCCTGATGTATTCCGGTAGGTGCGGCGAGAAGGATTCGGATACTTCCCAGCTGTCACCGCCAAAGCCTTGCTAGCTCACCCTCGCGAAGATACTCGCAAGGTAGTCGGGCAGTAGCTGCGCGCCTTTCAGCACCGTACAGAGTACCTGGCGTAGCTGGAGCGCGATAGAGACAGCCTACTAGAGGGCTACCGGTCTTCTGCCCGAAACGATCGACGCTCGGAGGTCAGAAAAACGCCATCGGGCGTATAGAATGATGGAGATGGAAGTGTATCTGGCGTCCAATAGTTCGTTCGAGCTCAGAGGAGACGTAGTTAGTTTTTCTAAGTTGGGAATTTCATCGGCATGAAGCTTCTTATAGCAAGCGATCTGGTGAAGTACCACGGGGGAGATCTGAAGATTCTCTCAGGAGCTTCGCTCGCGGTCGAGGCTAGGGAGAAGATAGGTCTCGTCGGGCGTAACGGCGCAGGGAAGACCACCCTTCTGAATATCCTCAGCGGTAACCTAGAGCCGGATTCAGGACAAGTCGAGCTTGTAGGTGGGGCAAAGGTCGCTATGACGTCCCAAAGCCTCTATGTGGGCAGCGAGCGCTCTGTGGAGGAGGAGATGATCTCAGCCTTCAAGGACCTTATCCGGCGTGAAAAGGAGCTCGAGTCCCTCGAAGCGGAGCTCTCCGCGAACTCCTCGCCGGTGCTTTTAGAGCGCTACGGACGCCTACAGGCCGAGTTCGAACGCGACGGGGGCTATGAGTACCGGGCTCAGGCGGCCTCTGCCTTGTCTTCTTTAAGCTTCAATCCTGCGGACTGGAAGCGACCCGTGGGCTCCTTGTCCGGAGGGGAGCAGAGCCGCATCGCTTTAGCAAGGCTCCTTCTCTCGGAGCCGGATCTTGTTCTTCTCGACGAGCCTACGAACCACCTAGACCTACGCGCTATCGAGTGGTTAGAGAACTTCATCAAGAACACCAAGTCCGCCATCCTCGTGGTCTCGCACGACCGCTACTTTCTCGACACCGTCGCGGGATCAATCCTTCAACTCGAAGATGGCAAGCTCACCTACTATCCTAGCAACTACACTAAGTACGCCGCTGAGAAAAAGGCGCGCGACGAGCAGCTCACCCGTAAAGTGAAGGCAAATCTCGAGCGGCGCGGGCAGCTCGAACGATTCATCGAGAAGAACCGGGCGAAAGCAAGCAAAGCTCGACAAGCCAAGAGCAAGCAGAAACTCCTCGACCGCATGGAGAAGATCGAAGGCCCCAAAAACGGAAAAAAGAATATGAAGCTTGATCTGAACGAAACGAGGCGGGCGGGTAGAGTCGTTATGGAGATGGAAAATGTCCTTTATGGTTACGAAGATGCCGAGGGAGCACTACTAACCGACCTGGAACTTGTCATCGAGCGCGGAGAGAGGGTGGCGCTCCTGGGACCCAACGGCGCCGGCAAGAGCACCATCATACGTTTAGCGGCAGGAGAGCTCACGC
This sequence comes from Rubrobacter sp., assembly GCA_019247245.1. GTDB lineage: Bacteria > Actinomycetota > Rubrobacteria > Rubrobacterales > Rubrobacteraceae > Rubrobacter_F. The sequence goes on from JAFAPF010000138.1 coordinate 3,979, forward strand.
CGAACAGGGGCATCATCAGGCTCGGCCACAACGTCACTGTCGCTTACCAGGATCAGCAGCTCGCCCGACTTCACGGCGATAAGACCATCCTTGAGGAAACGATGGAAGCCACCGGACTCGATGCGCCGGAAGCCCGGGATCGGCTGGGCGCCTTCCTCTTCTCGGACGACGTCTTCAAAAAGGTATACTCCCTTTCAGGAGGCGAAAAGAATAGACTCTCGCTGCTAGAGATAGTGGTTAGCGGCGCCAATTTGCTCCTCCTGGACGAGCCTACGAACAACCTAGACATCCCTGCCCGCGAAGCACTCGAGGACGCCCTCCTCAAATATCAGGGCACGCTGCTCTTTGTTTCTCACGATCGCTACTTCTTACATAAACTCGCCACCCGCATCGTAGAACTAGAGAAAGGGAAGCTCCGAAACTACCTTGGCGGCTATGACTACTACCGCTCGAGTAGACGTCTTGACGCTCAAGAAGGCGGAAGCCGCAACAGGACGCGGCGTAGAGTTAGACCGGGTCTCGACAAACGCCAAAACGTTGTCGCCGCCCGCCTGATTGCGGTGGAAGGCGAGATCGACGCGACCGAACGCCGCATCAGCCGCCTCGAAAAAGAACTAGCTACCTCCGCGCTCTACGCCGACGGCGAACGCTCCCGCAAGGTCGTAACGGAACACCGCCAACTCAAGAAAGTCCTCGAAGGGCTCTACGAGGACTGGAGCAAACTCATAGAAGATGCCGAAGACGTCGGCCTGTGAAATACCCAAAACAAGTCGGGACGAGAGGATTTGAACCTCCGACCTCCTCGTCCCGAACGAGGCGCGCTACCAGGCTGCGCTACGTCCCGACTGCCAGGCCATTATAGCAGTCGGCCATAGGCTGTCAGCTTCGCTGACAGTTACACAGTTATAAACGCCGCGTCCCGGCCTACGTAGAGCTCGAGGGCACCGGCTATAGCCTCGGCTACGGTGGCAGGGTAGTAGGGGTCAGAGGAGATCTCAAGCTCTCGGGGGTTGGTGAGGTATAAGGGTTCCAGCACAACGGCCGGGATATTGGTCTCGCGCAGGATGTCGTAGGAGCGGCCGAATTCACCGATGTCGCATGTTCCCAAAGCCCGGCTAACGCCCTTCTGGATGTAGGTCGCCGCCATACGACCCCGGTGCGACTGGTAGCCAAGACGACTGAAGTAGAAGGATGTCGTGCCCGAGGCCTTGGAGGTCTTGTGATGAGCGTGATGGATGGAGATCACCATCTCCGCCCCCGAAGAGTTGGCGAAGTACGCCCGATCGGAGTTCGAAACCTCTTCATCTGCACTGCGGGTGAGTAGAACCTCACGGGCTGGGAGTATCTGGGCGAGCTCTCCTGCCACGGCCATGTTCAAGTCCGCCTCCGAGATCCCTGAGGGGCAGACATATCCTTTATCGCGTCCACCGTGGGCAGCGTCCACAACCACAGCGCACGAGAAGAGATTATCGAGAAAGTAACCACCGTCTTTATCCGGCAACTGATGGGTGCCCAAAGTTTGAGCCGCATAGCTCCTCAGGGTTTTAAAAACCCCATCATCAGCGACACCGTCGTATATAAGGCCAGCGTTACGTTGAAACTCTTTAAGGGCCCGGGTGGTGCGTTCATCGAAGAGGCCATTCACAGCACCGGGATCGAAGCCGAGATCGTTGAGCATACGTTGGAGCTCCATAACGTCGACACCACGGAAAGGAGGATGGCGCAAATATAGAAGGCGTTCTCCCGGCTTGTAGCCGGCCTCGACGATTTCGCGCCACGTAATCTCCCCGACCACCCCGTCGCTCAGGATACCCATATCCTGCTGGAACGCCTTCACGGCCAGCTCGGTTCTGGGCCCGAATACCCCGTCCATTCCCCTGTTGCCAAGGCCGAATCCCAAGGACAGCAGACGGGTCTGAAGGTCTACAACCTCTCGGCCTCTGTCTCCCCTACTCAGCGCGCGCACAGCTTAGAAGAATTCCCCTTGGGTTTCAATTGAGCAAGAAGGCGCATAAAAGCAGCGAAAGCTCCGATGGCCGTCGAAAAAGCTGCCGGGTATCCTCTCTCTAGAAGAACACCCGGCACAAAGGGCCGCGGTCGAGTAGTCGCTCTCCAGGCTACTCCTCAACCACTCCGAGGATGTCGTCGGCATCGAGAATCATATAGTCCTCGCCATCGAGCGTGAACTCGGTTCCTGAGTACTTGGCAAAGACGACAACATCGCCTTCGCTAACCTCGACTTCGTCGGCGTCTCCCACCGCGATGACCTCTGCCGTCTGCGGCTTTTCCTTAGCCGTATCCGGGAGCACGATACCTGAGGCCGTCGTCTCCTCACGCTCCACTACCTTCACCAATGCCCTCTCGCCGAGCGGCCTGAACTTCATCCGCCACCTCCTCTGTTCTTCCGACTTTTGCACACCGTCCAGCGTGCCACTAGGCCAGATCCGAGTTCGCCGGACCTCGTTGAGTTTCAAGATTGTAACCGCCCGGGTTACGAGAAGCAATCATAAAGGCACGAGCCCAGAGCGAGGCACGCTGCTCCCACATTCCGTCACATGATTCACAGTCTTTGAGAGGCTACAGTCCGAGCTGCGAAGCGAGCTGGTTTCTAGGCAAGGCGCCGACGGCCTGGTGGGTTACCTGACCGTGCTCGAAGCGAGCGATGGTCGGGATGCTCGTTATCTGATAGTTCATCGCAGTAGCAGGATTATCGTCAACGTTCAGCTTGACAAAGCGCACGTCATTGCGGCTCTCGCTCAGCTCGTCCAGGATCGGGGATACCCGCCGACACGGCACACACCATGGCGCCCAGAAGTCCACGATGACCGGCTTCTCCTCTCTCAGAACCTCGCTCTCGAACGTGGTGTCCGTGACTTCGGCGACTGCCATAAACGCACCTCCAAGTCCTAAACAGAAGATCCCGACCACAACATTCTAGCATGCCGGATCGCACCCTCCGGATGTCCAGGGGTTCAGCTACACCCCGCTCCGGTTTAGACTTCCAGCGAGCTGCTCGGTCCGGACTGCTTCGGCAAGTTCCTCTGCCCGACCTGCCTCGAAGATACCAGCGCCCAGGTTTTCAGCGTTCGCTGCAGCGCAACCGGCAGCCAAGCATAAGGCCTCAACCGATGAGAGTTTGCGGTGTAAGAGGCCTGCAAGCAACCCAGCTAGATAGGCGTCGCCGCTTCCGATGGTCGAGAGGGCTTCGACCTTAGGTGCGTGAGCCAGTATTACCCCTTCTTCCGTAGCAAGGTAAGAGTTGCCCTCAGGCGAAGTCACACACGCCCTGCAGGCGCCAAGCTCGACGAGCCTGCGAATACCAAGCAGATAATCGCCTCTTTCAATAAAGTCGAAGCCTACGACACACTCAGCCTCGTGCTGGTTCGGGCTGACGAGGGAGGGGTCTGCTTTCAGGGCCGCCTTCAGAACCGTGGGCGGAGCATCGACCACCGTATACACACCTTCCTCTCGAGCCCTACGTACCAGTCCCATGAGGAAATTCTCATCCAAATTCGTTGGCAGGCTCCCGGCGAATACAATGGCCGTAGCATACTCCATGAGGAAGCAAAGACGGCGGGAGAACTCGTGGGCTTCATCAGGCGAGACGGCGGGGCCGTGTTCGTTGATCT
>JAFAPF010000145.1 GCA_019247245.1 Rubrobacter sp.
TAGCAGACCGACTCATGAACCCTGCGACGTATAGCCGGAGTAACGATGGCAGAAAATCGTGCCCCTAAAAGGCTTCTGATGGCTAGTAAACCGCATAAGTATCGGGTTGATGAGAATATAACCACCTGCTCTTTCTCTCACGCTTAATACAACCATGTGTCGCGCACTTTGTGAGTCGGTTTGCCCTAGTATGCCGACTCCCGCGTTGAGAGCCGCCGCAAGTACTGCGTTTAAGAAGGTTGCCTGTGGCGCCGCTTGAGAGACGATAGTAACCTACCAGAAGCCGAAGAACCAGAGGTTCCAGAGAATGGCGATCGCCGAGGTGTAGATCAGGAGCAGATCCCTATCGTATAGCACCGGCGATATCTCCCCGCTCATTCTGCGGAAGGCGAACCAGACCAGCAAAAGGGCTATCAACGCCTTGGCCACCGCCACTACCCACTCCGACAAATCCAGCAGGCGAGCCAGCAAACACGCCGCCATTATGATCACAAAGAAAACCACGGAGTACTTAGCTATCTCGCGCAGTGCGACTAAATAGTCGGGTCTGAACTCTCTCGCCCCCGCTGTCTCTTAATGCGATTATGAACCCTACAACCAGCGTCACGACGCCCAGCGAAGAACGGCATCCGCTACCCCTCGTTCGTGCCAAGCACCAAGTTCCCCAAATCGATCAGAAACGGCACGCTAGCGAGGGCGGCCGTGATTCCTATCGCCAACCCGGTTATTACGACCCCCAGGCCAAAGCTTCGTTTTTCTTCAGGGGTTTGTTCCACAACCACGGCGCGATAGTTGGAATAGAACATGCCTTCTCCGAGCCCGGTGATCACACGAAAAGCTACTAGACCGACAATGGCCGTCGTCATCAGCCTGGTCACGATCGTAGCCAGGGCCGCCCAGATCGTACTAATGACGATGATGGTGCGGGACCCGAATTTGTCTCCCAGGTACCCGCCCGGGAACTGTGTCAGCATGTAACTCGAAGAATAATCTATCCGCCACCAATCCGCTTACCGCGTATGGGTTGCTAACCCCTTGGATGATGGGGAGATCTTTGCTAATTATATAACTAAAGATCGGCCCGCAATCGTGCGGTCGGCAGCACTAGCCGTCCACACCACCAAGAGCCATACCCAAAGCGTACGCCGGCCTACTTCCACTGTTCGCTTCCACTTGCCTTCCCCCAGTTTTTGTTACAGCCTTTCCCTCAAGTGATTCTCATATACAGGATGTCTGAGCCTGCGACAAGTGAGGCGTTCGTGATGGCCGCATGGGCCGAGGAACATCGGAGAACTTAGTCCTCGTGTTTGGGTAGCCTGAGCATAAAGTTGGCTCCGCTTTTTGAGTCCCTGGCGATAAGTTCGCCTCCTTGGGCCCGGGCGAGGTCGCGCGCGATGGACAGGCCCAGGCCCGTACCCCCGCCCTTGCGGGTGCGGGCTTCCTCAACCCGATAGAAGCGGTCGAAGATGCGCGGTAGGTGCTTAGGGGAGATCCCAGGCCCGTTGTCTTTCACGCTCACCTCCGCCCAACCGTCGGGCAAGCGTCCTGAGACGGTTATGGTCCCATCTTTAGGGGTGTACCGCGCAGCGTTGTCGAGGAGCGCGGCCAAGATCTGTTCGGTACGCTGGGAGTCACCATGGACCGGGAGCTCGTCCGGAACCTCGACCTCAAGCCGGACGCCCTCCTCAGACGCCCTCTTGAGAAAGCGTCCGGCCGTCTCGGCCGCGACGGTTGCGAGGTCGAAGGGCTTGTTCTCCACTTCGAGCTTGCCGGCGTCGAGCCGAGCCAGGACAAGCAGGTCAGAGAGCAACGTGTCCATCCGGTCGATCTCGGAGAGTAGGTCCTCGACGATCTCCTCGTTGTCCGGGTCTGTTGGGCTGCGTTTCATCACCTCCGCGTTGATCCTGACGAGCGCCAGAGGGGTTTTTAGCTCGTGGGAGGCATCGGCTATAAAGGTGCGCTGGCGCTGGAACGATTCCCTGACCGGTTCCATCGCCCGGCGGGACATGTATAGGCCGCCCATGCCCGCCAGCAGGAGACCCCCGAGACCTACAGGGACCAAGATGAGGATGAGGTTGCCAACGGCCTCCCAAACCACCCGTCGCGGCTGCGCGCTCTGGATGACGGCCGACTCTCCCCCAGGCCCGCTCACGAGGACACTCACCACCCGCATTTTTTCGCCTCCAGGTCCTTCGACCGTTTCTCTGACCGTCCCGCCGCTCTCGGCGACCCTCCGGGCCTGCTCCTCGAATGGGAGGCCCAAGGAAGAAGACGAAGGACTCGAGTCCAGGATCGTTCCCTCTTCACCGTTCGCGTCGCCAGCTTTGCCGGGCACCAGGGCGACCACGCCGGTGTCCGGATCCGTGGCCACCTGGAAGGGACCGGTGGGTTCGCCGTTCTTATCCCTGTGGTTCAGCCCTCCGGGGTCCCTCCCTGCTTGGTAATCACGCAGCAAGGGACCTCGCACATAGTCGGAGATGCCCTGCGCCTTCTGCTCAAGCAGCTCGTCCTGCTGGCTGGCCGTCTGATGCGCAAAGCTCGCCACTGCAACCGCACCCAAGAGCACCAGGATCAATGCGAAGATGCCGATGTAACTGAGCGTAAGGCGTCTACGGATGCTCTCGAACATGTCGCTTTCTAAGGTTGCGGCTCGAAGGTGTAGCCCACGCCGCGTACTGTGCGTATGTGAGAAGGCTCGCCACTCCGGTCGAGCTTCTTACGGAGGTAGGAGACGTAGAGCTCAACCACGCTCGTGCTGACCTCGCCGGGCACGCCCCAGACGGTGTCGAGCAGCACTGAGCGCGAGAAGACCTGCCCGGGGCGCTGCATCAGGGTGGCCAAGAGAGCGAACTCCTTGGCGGTCAGGTCTACGCGCTCGTCTCCTAGGCGCACCACATGGCGGACCGGGTCCAGCGTGACGTCCCCGACGCGGATCGCCGCCTCGGTCGAAGTACCCTCCCCTTGCCTCCTGGTGAGCGCCCTCACACGGGCCAAAAGCTCCGGAAGGGCGAAGGGTTTCGGGAGGTAATCGTCGGCCCCCGCATCCAACCCCTCCACCCTATCCTCCACCTGACCGCGAGCGGTCAGCATCAAGACAGGGGTGTGTACGTCTGCCGCTCTCAAGCCCCGCACCACCTGCACCCCGCTGCGCTCGGGAAGCATCCAATCGACTATAAGGAGGTCGAAGGTGTCGTCCAGAGCACGCCTGAGGCCTGTACGACCGTCGCCGGCGGTCTCCGCGATATGCCCCTCCCCGCGCAAGACTCGGGCGAGCATCCGGGACATCTTCTCCTCATCTTCTATGATCAGAACGCGCGGCATCTCATCCACATACTAGTACTCCTCACCTACCGCGACCACTCCTAAGAACCATTCCTATGAAGATTCATAGCTTCACCAAAGACCTCTCATAGGCTCGTGGTTCAGACTCACCTATGAAACTAGTGTGCCGAGAAAGTAGTAGGCCTTAGGAGAGTTGCGAGAGCCCAGCAGCAGTCGGCCAAAGAAATGAGAAGACCCACGAAAGCAACATCCACAGCCGAGTACCTATCTCTGGGACTTCTGGCTCTTTTTCTGGCTGCCTGGCTCCTAGGTCTTTTTCTGGTTGTCTTCAGTGGAGACCCTATCCTCGATTTGATCGCGAGCTC
>JAFAPF010000317.1 GCA_019247245.1 Rubrobacter sp.
CGAGAGTGGAACTCTTACGGCTACGAGCTCATGGAGCGTGCAGCGGCATTCGGCTTTGAGGCGATGAACCCTGGCACGTTGTACAGGACCTTGAGGCAGATGGAAAAGGAAGGCTTATGCGTTTCTAGGTGGGAGACCTCTGAGGGGGGACCGGCTCGAAGGGTATATTCGATCACCGAAGCTGGGGAGGCATACCTTGGCTTTTGGGCTAGGTCCCTGGAGCAGTACCGACAGACCATGGACACCTTCTTTCGTCTGTACACCGGTCACTCGCCGCGAACTGAGAAAGAAAAGACGGCGAACGATGGAAAAGCGGACGAATAGCGGTGGTCCTGGGGCGATAGTTGATATGGGCAGGATTCCCGCAAGGTTTTACGTTTTTATTGAGGTGGATACTGTGGGCACTAACATATGATTTTGATTGGAACTTGATTGGAACTCGAAAAGGGAATTCGAAGGTTGTGGACGAACAACAGCAGAGGCAGATCAACGAGGCTGCTGAGCAGTTTGCTAGTGCCATAAGAGATTCGTATCAGGCGGTATCCAATCGTACCGTCTCGGCTCAGCAGCTCAACCCCGAGCTGACGCAGGACCTCTTCAACAGGGTAATAAACAACCTCCGCTTCGTTGCGGAGGGCAACCGGAGTTGCCCCAGGAGCTAGCTAGCCAGCAGCAGCGGGAGCGGAGGCCACCCAACGGCTCACTCAGGAGTCCGTCAATGCCTACATGGGCTTCGTGAACTCCATGTTCTCGTTCTGGCAGGGGAACGTCGAGCAGGCTCAAAGGCAGGCGCAGCGGTAACCAACGAAAGAACAATTGCGATAAAGGCCGGGTCTAAAAACCCGGCCTTTTATCTATGCGAGCTGTGTGAAGCAGACGGAGCAGGTATATTTATTAAGATTGGAGAGTTGTACAGGTCGCATAGAGATAGGAGAGGCTAGTGGCGAGTGAACCGCAGAACCCCGCGGAGGCTGGTTTAAGAGCTGTGCAGGATGCGGTGGGGGGGGCCGTGGCTGCCCAGCAGCGGAGCGTGAGTCTCGCTCAGGACTGGGCGGAGGGCTTGATCGAGGCGTATAAGGGCCAGGCTGAGAGCTACCGAGCCCTGACAGACGCTATGAGGTCCTCTATGGAGGCCCTGGAGAAGACGCTTCAGAGCCAGGAGGAGACCAGCCGGGCTCTGAAAGAGAGCTTGGATGCTTACCGGGGCGTCATCGAGCGCGCGAACGAGACGCAAGAGCGCAGCATGCAGTTCGTCCAGAACTTCTCCGAGAACGTCGTCGAGACGCTCCGCAACCAGCTTGAGAGTAGTAGGTCTCTCCTCATGTAGCCCGCCGCAAGACAGCAGGAGCTCTTCCAGAACCTCACTCAGGAATGGATGGAAGCTTATCGGAAGCTGCTCAGCGCTCCGCTCGAATTCTATCGCGCTGGTGCCGAAAGAACCGGAGACGGCGAGGAGTAGCGTGACGGGCCGCAAAGAAGAATTTATCCTGTTCGACTCTTTATTTTAGATCGCTATGTAGGTGTAGGATACCGCGTAGGTGGTAACATACTGCATAGGTGGCAACGGAAACAGAGGAGGACTATGAATTTCGGCAACGGCAAAAACAACACGGAGATAGTAATCTCTACGCCGTTGAGGACCGCCATCGGCACCTTCGGTGGGTCGCTCAAGGATGTACCGGCTGTGGATCTCGGCACCACAGTGACTACGGAAATCCTTAATCGCTTGGGCCTTGATCCAGAGCAGGTGGACGAAATAATCGTGGGCAACATCTTGATGGCCGGCCAGGGGATGAATCCGGCACGTCAGGTTGGAATAAATTCTGGGGTTCCTGCAGATGTCCCTGCCATGACTATCAACAGGATGTGCGCCTCGGGGTTGCAGGCTATCTATTCGGCGGCACAGGAGATAGCCCTAGGGGAGGCGGACGTGATCCTGGCCGGCGGCATCGAGAACATGGATCAGGCGCCTTTCCTGCTCCAGAAGGGCCGCTATGGCTACCAGATGGGGCTGCCGGACGCCAAGATTCTGGACCACATGGTCTACGATGGGCTGTGGGACGTCTTCAACGATTACCACATGGGCATGACCGCGGAGAACGTCGCCGATCAGTACGACATATCGCGTGATGAGTGTGACGAATACGCTGCTCGCAGCCACCAGCTCGCTCAGAAGGCCACAGAGGAGGGCTACTTCGCCGAGCAGATCGTGCCGGTAGAGGTCCAGCAGAAAAAGGAGACCGTCGAGTTCAACACGGATGAGCACATCCGCTTCGATGCGACCAAGGAAGGAATCTCGGAGCTTCCGCCGTTCTTCAGAAAGGATGGAATACACACGGCTGCCAGCTCTAGCGGCGTTAACGATGGGGCATCGATGATGCTCGTCACCACCGCCAGCAAGGCCGAGGAACTCGGGCTTCCGGTGTCCGGCAGGCTCATATCGGCGGCCGTAGGCGGGGTGGACCCATCGGTGATGGGTATAGGACCGGTTCCGGCCTCTCGACAGGCGCTAAAGAAGGCTGGTCTCTCTATCGACGACCTAGATGTCGTTGAAGAGAACGAGGCGTTCTCTGCAGTTGCGCTGGCCGTTCAGCGGGACCTGGAGATACCGGACGAGAAGCTTAACCCTGTGGGTGGGGCGATCTCTATGGGCCATCCCATCGGCGCCACCGGTGCCGTCTTGACCACCAAGATCCTGCACCATCTCCATCGCATAAATGGCCGCTATGGCCTGGTGACCCTCTGCGTAGGCGGCGGTATGGGCATCGCTGGCATCTTCGAGCGTGTGTAAGCTCACGATAGGATAGGCGGACAAAGAGACCGTGAACCGTGGCCCCCGTGACGTTGCGGGGGCCACGGTTCGTGCTAGGCAGACGCCGGGGTGTTAGGTACATTTCTTCTACCCGGTTCGCTCGGCGTGGCTGTCCATACGGAGGATAAAATGTGGTGAAAAAGGGTACAGTGCGATAATACATCGCAGGGATGTTGGGTGAGAAATAGGAGGAGAGAGTTATGACGGATTCCGGAAGAGGCGGTGGAGCGATGGGCTTCCCGAGCGCGAGTTCAGAGATGTCTTTCGAGCCTTTTTTCAAGATGTGGTCGGAGTGGCTCAGGAACAGCATGGGTCCTATGTCGACGGCCCCGGGAGCCAGCGCCCCTTGGCTGACGAAGCCCGGTGTGTCTACGGGTGAGGAGGCGAACCCGTTGCCCAAAGGAGCCGTGGCTAACGACCCGCTGCTATCGGCCCTGGAGCAGGCACAGGAAGCCAACCCTCTACGCAACATAATACCCCTCGACTGGTTGGAGCTTACTCGGGCGCTGCAAACCCTTTGGATGCGCGAGATGTCCGACCCTGCGCGGGCGATGCAGGTGACGACTGACTTCAACCGTCGCCTCTTCGAGAAGTCTATGGAGGTGTGGACCAACGCTGCGTCCCGCTTCTGGGGCATGCAGAACGAGGAAGAAGAGGAGGAGGGCACGTCTGACCCGCGTTTCTCCGCGGCGGAGTGGAATTCCAATCCATTCTACGCGATGCTCAAGGAGACGTACTTCCTCGCCTCGGAGTATCTCCTCAACGAGGCCCAAGAGACGGCCAACGGCAAGGAGGACACCGAGGAGCAGAGGCGACTCAGGTTCCACCTCCAGCAGTTCGTAGAGGCGGTGGCCCCCGTTAACTTTCTCTTCACCAACCCCGAGGCCATGCGCCGCGCGTTCGAGACGGGCGGGGCGAGCCTCGCCGAAGGGGCCCGCAACCTCCTCTCGGATATAGAGGACGGGACCCTGAGCATGGTCGATGCTACCGCCTTCGAGGTGGGCGAGAATCTCGCGATTACACCGGGCAAGGTGGTCTACCGCAACAGGATCATGGAGCTTATACAGTACGAGCCGCAGACCGAGCAGGTCTACGAGGTGCCTATACTATTCATCCCGCCCTGGATCAACAAGTACTACATAGTCGACCTGCGGGAAGAGAACAGCTTCATCAGGTACCTCGTAGAGCAGGGCTTCCAAGTGTTCATGATCAGTTGGAAGAACCCGGACGAGTCGATGGCAGACGTCGAGTTCAAGGACTACATGAGTCTGGGTCCTTTGGAGGCTGTGGATGTGGTGCGCCAGATCACCGGCGTCGATAACGTCAACCCCATCGGGTACTGCATCGGGGGCACGCTCCTTGGGATCACACTGGCCTATCTT
>JAFAPF010000423.1 GCA_019247245.1 Rubrobacter sp.
CCCTGGGCGCATGTTCTTGCAGGATGATGGATATGGGTTTCCGAGAAGACCCCTTCTGAAACTGTTTTGAAAAGTGGTCGGGGTAGGTCGATGACGTACGCTCCCGAACATGGAAAAGTGCTATGCAACCGATCTATCCGATAGGGAGTGGGAGTGTTTGCGGCCCCACATCCCGGCTCCCAACAAGCGAGGACGACCAAAGACTCACGGCACCCGCGAGGTCCTTAACGCCATCTTCTACGTCCTCAAGAGCGGCTGCCCTTGGAGACTACTGCCAAAAGACTTTCCGCCTTGGGAGACCGTCTACTGGTGGTTCGGTAGGTGGCGCACAGACGGCACGTTCGAGCGGCTCAACGCTGCTTTGCGCCGGCGGCTGCGGGTTCGCCTGGGCAGGGACCCGCTCCCTAGTGCGGGTATCGCCGACTCCCAGACGACCAAGACGACCGGGGTGGGCGGCCAACAGAGGGGCTACGACGGCAACAAGAAGATTCGTGGCAGAAAGCGCCACCTGCTCGTGGACACCGAGGGATTGGTGCTCAAGGCCAAGGTCCACAGCGCGAAGGTCCCGGACCAGGACGGGCTTAGGCTCCTACTCGAGTCGGCACGGAGCGGTCTCTCGCGCCTTAAGCATCTGTGGCTGGACGCCGGATACGAGGGAAGAGGTAGGAGGTGGGCCGAAGAGGCGATGGGCTTGAGCGTCGAGGTCGTGCGCAAGCCGCCCAAGCCCGTGCCCGAGGAGGTGGCGAAGGTTTGGGCACGGGAATGGGCCAAGGAGGGCAAGAAGATCGACTGGCGGAGGCTGATGCCGCCGCGGGGGTACGTGACTCTGCCTCGGCGATGGGTGGTGGAGCGCACCTTCTCTTGGTTGGGACAGAACAGGAGGATGAGCAAGGACTACGAGAGGCTGTGCGTAAGCGAGGAGGCGTTCATCTACGCCGCGATGATCCGTTTGATGGTAAGGCGCCTAGCCCGCGGCTGAGGATTTCCAAACAGTTTCAGAAGGTAGATTCTCGGAAACCCATATCCACCATCCTGTAAGGACATGCGCCCAGAGCCCCGAAATAGCCCTCTAAGCGCCTGTGGCTGCCAGTCCGGCACTTCTACATGTAGTGGTGCTGAATAAAGATGCAGATTCTGGTTAGTTCCCGAAGAGCCTACGCCACCAGGAGCGCCGCTCCCCTTCCTGGGGTACCTGAGTACCGGGAGGCTCCTCCGAAGCCGTCTGGGGCGATTCTCGTGGCTCTGGTGAAGCCTGCGTGTCCGGTGGTGCTTCTATCGCGGGGATGCGCTCCAGGGCAGCGGCCAATAGCCGGCGGTTCTCGCGGTCACGCTCCTCCGCCGTTGCTAGCTGGCGCTCCAGGCTTTGTATCCTGTCTTGCAGAGACTCAACCAATGCTGTGGGGTATTGTTCTATCGACTGGTCGTTCGCAATATCTGAGAGCAGCACCCACACATTCCCCTCCTCGTCCTTCTCGTGTTCTAAAGTGCCTCTAAATATGCGGCTTCTGATTGCTGACTCACTTAACCCTAGATGCCGCGCTGCATCACTAACGCTTAGTCGCTGCATTATGCTCCGGTCAAGTGACGACTATTTACCATGCACAACACGATAACAAGCCTCGAAACCCCGCGCCATGCTTTCTTAGGATGCTCACAGAAAGCTGTGACTAATTAGTAACCGTTCTTGATGCTGATAGCTACCCAGTTCGCGTTTTTCTACGTGGGTGCTCACGAGAACAGGCCCTGTACCTCAGCGCATGCTTATCCGAGCTCAAGTTTTCGCCTCCAAGACCTTGGGAACGACAGCGTGGCGCATCATTTCATGGCACTCTGTGTTCTGTGGGAACCCGCTTTAAGAAAGCAGCTTCGTCATGTCGGCTAAGTTAGTTCGAGTAGGTGGCGGGTTAGCTGCGATAATCGGTGGCCTGCTAGGTGTAATAGCCTCTCTCATGGCCTTAGTGTTCTTGCTGCCCCTATCCCTTACTCAAAATCCAAACGGGCCACCTTCTTCGGGCATCATTACCCTCACGGGTCTACTACTTATCCTCGCCTGGGTACTGGTGTTGGGTGGGCTGGTAGGACTCCATGCTAGCCAGCAGCGAGTTACAGGGCCGAAAGGAGAGGTTGGCTTTGTGATAGCTTTAGTCGGAACGGTGTTGATAGTGGGCCTCCTCTGCATCCAAACCTTC
>JAFAPF010000502.1 GCA_019247245.1 Rubrobacter sp.
AAACTTTTGGGACGCGGCGCTGCATGGCAAGAGCGGAATCGGCGAAGTAACGCTCTTCGATTCTTCACCCTTCCCTTCGCACATCGCTGGAGAGTGTAGGGACTTCGACCCGGTAGACTTCATGTCAAAAAAGGAAGCCAGGCGGATGGATCGCTACGCCCAGTTCGGTTTCGCCGCGGGGTTGGAGGCCGCCGAGAGTGCGGGGATAATCGAGAGCATCAGGAAGTCTCCCGAGAGGGTGGCTGTAGTGATGGGCAGTGGTATCGGGGGGATCTCTACGTGGGAGCGAGAGTACCGTGTGTTGCGGGAAAGAGGTGCTAAACGAGTCAGCCCGTTCCTCATTACCATGATGGTGCCAAATATGGCCGCGGGGCAGCTGGCCATAGCCTTAGGGGCCACCGGGCCAACCCAGTGTCCGGTTCTGGCGTGTGCTACTGGCGGCGAGGCTATCGCCGAGGGCTTAGAACTCATTCGCCGCGACGATGCCGACGTGGTGATAGTCGGGGCTTCTGAGGCTCCAATCACACCCCTTAGCATGGCTGGTTTCTGTGCGATCCGGGCGATCAGCACGCGCAACGAGGAGCCACGCAGGGCGAGCCGACCTTTTGACGCTAACCGGGACGGGTTTGTGATGAGCGAGGGTGCGGGAGCCATGATTCTGGAGAGCCCAGAGCACGCCGAACGGCGTGGCGCCGAGCCCATCGCGCGTGTTGCGGGCTACGGTCGCACGACGGACGCCTACCACGTAACGGCGCCGGACATCGAGGGACGCGGAGTTGAGCGGGCGATGGGCCTGGCACTCGAGGATGCAGGGCTTCTCCCTGAGGAGATCGGGCACGTCAACGCGCATGCGACCTCCACCCCTACCGGCGATGGACCGGAGACGAAGGCGATCTTGCGTCTCTTGCCACACGCGGCGGTCTCGGCGACGAAGTCCATGACGGGGCACTCTTTCGGGGCAGTGGGAGCGACAGAGGGCATCATGTGTGCCTTAGCCTTAAAGCACAAGGTTTTGCCGCCAACAATCAACCTTGAGAACCTTGCCTCGGACTGTGAGCCTTTGGACTACGTTGGGAGTGAGGCCAGGAACGTTGCAGATCTTCGGGCAGCCATATCGAATTCGATGGGCTTCGGCGGCCATAACGTGGTCGTGGCATTCGCTGGTGTAGAATAACTCCTGCTACTATGGCGATACGAGATCTAATAAATATACTCCCGGAGCCTTTGAGGCAGCGCTCGCTTACCCACCCGAGCGTCGCTGATGCCTACGACTCTAATGGTAGGTTGGAGTTCCTGGGTGACTCGGTGCTTAACGAGAGGGTGACCGAGCTGGTCTTTCACGGCTATCCGGAGCTTCTGGAGGGTGATCTCACACGCATTCGCGCACATCTGGTCAGAAAGTCATTCCTAGCGTCGGTGGGGCGAAGCGAAGGGATCGAGGAAGACATAGAAAGCTCGGTGATCAACGACTCCGTCGTCGCAGATACGGTTGAGGCGATCATCGGAGCAGCATACCTGATAAACAAGGGTCTCGTCTTCCGGACCATCGACGAGATCTTCAACCCCGCCGAAGTGGATACCGACGAGCTTCGGGACTGGAAGACGCTACTGCAGGAGACGCTGCAGGCCGAGGGCCTGCGCCCGATCTACCGCGTCCGCGCGAAGCACGGCCCGCCCCACCGTCCGCGCTTCACCAGCGCTGTCTCGGTGGATGGTAAGGAGGTTACTTCAGGCGAAGGCAATTCTATCAAAGAGAGTGAACAGGCTGCGGCGCGTGCGGCCTTGGAGATCCTGGGTGCTCGCCCGGTAGCTCGCTCTACGGTTGAGGTGCACGTAGGCGCTTAGCTCTTCTTCGAGAATTGTACTTTTCAAGCTACCGGCGTTTAGGTGACTATTTTGTTGCCTTCCTTTTATCCTTCAGGTTGAAACCACGTAAGATGACTCGTTAATGCTCTCCGCGATCTATATAAAAGGCTTCAAAACGTTCGCCCGTCCGGTTCGGATGCCACTTGGCGTAGGGATGACGGTAATCGTGGGACCGAACGGTTCGGGGAAGAGCAACATCACCGATGCTGTATTGTTCGCTCTCGGTGAGGGGAGCCCGGCACTTTTGCGGGCAGGCTCGATGGCAGAGCTAATCTTCTCGGGATCGGATTCCTTATCGGCGGTGCAGGCTGCGGAGGTCACGTTGGTTTTAAGCAACGCCAGGGACGACATTTCCTTGCCTTACCACGAAGTTTCACTGACACGCAGGATCTCGCGCAGCGGCGAGACGGAATACAGGATCAATGGTGACCGCGCCCGGCTGGCTGATGTGCGCGCGGTAGCAGGTGAAGCGGGTCTGGGCCGCCACAGCATCCTACGTCAAGGGGCTGTGGACACCATCGTCGCAGGGGGGGCAGCAGCCTGTCGAGCGGCCCTCGAAGAAGCGGCAGGCTTAGGAGTCTTTAGGAGACGCCGCCTTGTTGCTGCTCGTAAGCTCGAGCGTGCCGTTGCCCAGCTCGAAAGCAGTAGACAGTTCGAGGCCGAACTCTCGGAACAACTCCGGCGGATAGAGGCCGAGGCCGAGGCCGCCCGCGAGTACCGAGAGCTTGAAGCCCATTACCGTAATCTTACCCTCGCCCACCTTTATAGAGTTACGACTCAAGAACTCAACGAAAGACGTGAAAATCTGGAAACCCTTACTGCGAAGATGACCACTTTGCAGACCAGACAGGAATCTCTATGTGAGGAGAGGCGACGCCTCGGTGTGGAGGAAAAGGAGCTTGAAGATCGAATCCTTGCCGCAGAGCGGATCCTTGGGGGGTTAGAACATGGCTTGGAGGCTTTGCAGAACGAAATTTTGCGCGCTGAGCGGGCGTTTTTTCGGCTGGAGGGTGCTCGGGAACGGGAAGTAGAAGGATCGCGGCACATCTTCCACCTCGAAGCCGAGTTTGGTAAGGCCTCTTCGTCTGTTCGGCGTCTTGAGGACGAAGTTAGCAAACTCGAGAGGGAGCACTCACAAAGAAAAAGAGCGTCCGGGTGGCTAGAGAGGCTTGCGGCCCGGAGCAGGGCGCATCATGCAGCCTCTGCGAGGCAGCTCACACGGCTCTCGGGAGAGCTCGAAGTCCTAAGGGAGAAACGTGAGCGTACGACAGCGCGCATCGGGGAAGCAGACATTTTGGACGACGAGCAACTGTTGCGTCTCGGAGAACTGGTAGAAAAGCTAAGTTTATATGCTCCGGAGGGATTGCATACGCGGTCCACAGAAGTGCTTAGGCGGCTCGAGGAGCTACACGAGAGGGCCGTGGGACTAGAGGTAGAGGCAAACCACCGGCGGGGCATACTGGCTGCGCTCATTGGGAGGACGGAGGCAGAGATTCAGATCTTACGAGCCTCGGGGCAGACTACGGCTGACGGCAAGCGACTCCGCGAGATCGTCCGTCCCCACCCGGGCTACGAGGCCGCCGTGGATGCTGCTTTGGGAGACCTGGCTAGCGGAGTGCTGGTGCAGACCTTAG
Organism: Rubrobacter sp.; assembly: GCA_019247245.1. Classification (GTDB taxonomy): domain Bacteria; phylum Actinomycetota; class Rubrobacteria; order Rubrobacterales; family Rubrobacteraceae; genus Rubrobacter_F. The sequence continues at coordinate 3,501 of JAFAPF010000502.1, forward strand.
GGGAGGGCACGAAGCTCCTCTCTGGGGAGAACCCAACGGAGCGTGTGGTCGTACGGCTTGACGCCGAAGAGGTTCCAAAGAACGGCACGCCTCCCGGGAAGGCTCTCCTAGATTGTGTTGAGATCCTCGATACGTACTATGCAGGAGCTTTGAAACGTCTTCTCGGTGGCACCTATGTGTTGGAAAAGGACGACCATGTAGCCCTCAAAGCGGGCTACGATGTAGCGGTAACTCGCGACGGCTTACGTTTCACTCGAACAAGCGCTAGCCGACGGACACTGGATGGAGACTTCGTTCGTCAAGCTCACCTTGCTTCGCAAGAACAACGCCTTGACGTGCTCAAAAACCGGCTTGGGGAAAGGCTCTACTACTGGCAAGAGACCGTCATTTTCGTCAACGGGCGGCTAAGCAAACAAATGGCTGAAGTCGAAGCTTTCGTCACGGTAGCTTCCCGAGCGGCCCGCGTCATGCGGCTCTTAACATCTGAGACCAAGCATCGGGCGAAAAAAGCATACAAGACGCGCGAGCAGCGATCAGCAGACGAAGCCGATCTTCGCAGGACTGAGGCGAGGATTTTTGCGGCCGAAGATGCACTGCACGGGGCCCGGGACGCTGAAGAGCGAACAAAGCAGGAGCTGGATGCTGCTCTTTTGGAGGCTGAATCAACATACATGGCGGTCGAGAGAATAGCTGGAAGGCTCTCTCACCTGCGCACCGATTTGCAAAGAGCTCGCGAACGCCGAGAAGGGTTCACGCGCGGGTTGAAAGATCTTGAAGAAGCGGCCACTAATGGTGTAAATGCCTTTTTAGTGAGCTTCGCCAGTCGCACCGCCGAACACGCCCGGCATCTCGAGGCCACCGTCCGCGAGCGCACGAGGTGCCTGCGGAATAGTCGATCGGACGCTGCCAAGCTACAGCTCCGCGTGGCTGAGAAGCGTGCCGAGCTCGCCGGGGAGAGCGGCAGCGTAGCTGGAGAGCTTGCCGAAGTCACATCCGACGCCGCTGCGCTGCGAAAGGAGATCTCCTGCGCTGAAGAAGCCCGCAAGGCTGCCGAATCGGAGATCTTCGACGAGTGGGGAGCGACACTTGAGAGCGCTCGGGAAGTAGCGGAAGCCTTCACTGAGCCCTCCGATGACGAGCGAGGTCGTCTCGCCCGAAAGCTTCAGAACTTCGGCGATGTGAACCTACTCGCCATAGGGCAAGAGGGAAGACTCCGCGAGCGTTACGAACTCGTCGCCGCCCAGCGTGCTGACGCCGAAGCTGCCGCCGAAGAAATCCGTCGAATAATACTAGGGGTTGATAGGGAGGTAGAGGCGCGTTTCGAAGCTACGTTTCGAGAAGTACGGCAGGCTTTCGTCGATATGGTGCCGCGGATGATGGAGGGGGCAGCAGGAGAACTTGGGCTTTCCGAAGAAGGAGTGGAGATCGGACTCCGGCTGAAGAGGCGTGGGTGGAAGCCGCTGCGTATGCTCTCGGGCGGGGAACGGTCGCTTCTGGCGCTATCGTTTCTGTTCAGCATCTTTCTTGGGCGTTCCGGTGGTGGCCCGAGAGCATTTTGTATGCTAGATGAGGCCGAGGCGGCGCTCGACGACGTTAATTTAGCCCGGTTCCTCGCTGTGGTAGACTGTTATAGAGCGGACGGACAGTTTTTGCTGGTAACGCACCAGAAACGAACTATGGCTGCGGCCGACGTGCTCTACGGAGTTGCGCAGGATATCGCTGGTGCCTCGGTCGTCGTATCCAAGCGTTTGATGGGAGAATAGCGGTACCGTTATGGGACGGTCATGGCGTAACTTTTTCAAAAGCTCAAAGGAGCCGGAGAAGAACTCCGGTGCTGTTGCAGCTGCTCCACAGCAAGGCCCCGAGCTGCCGGTTACGGTTGACGAAGCCGTGTCGGTAGTGACTCCGGGGGCACCCGCTATAACGGAGGCTGAGAAGGACGTCGCGAGTAGGACCAACAGGTGGTTTGGTCGCTTACGACAGGGTTTGAAGCGGAGCAGGGAGTCATTCGTCGGGCAGCTGAACCTGGCTGTGGCGGAGTTCCGTGACACGGGAGATGAGGAATTTTGGGAGAGGATCGAAGAGATACTCATCACCTCAGATGTCGGGGTGCCTACAACGGCCAAATTCGTTGCGAGGCTTGAGCAAGAGGCGCTGGAGAAAAACATCACGAGTGGTGAAGAGTTGAGACGGCTCATGATAGAGCAGGCCGCGACTATGCTTGAGAGGCCTGTCGAGCTCGACATTTCACACGAGCCGACTGTGATCCTCATGGTTGGGGTAAATGGTACAGGTAAGACGACGAACATTGGCAAGCTCGCCCACTTTTTGCCAGGTACGGTTATGCTCGCCGCTGGCGACACGTTCCGGGCGGCAGCCATCGAGCAACTCCAGCGTTGGGGAGAAAAAACGGGAGCAAAGGTGATCGCACTCGCGCGGGGGACAGATTCAGCGTCGGTCGTCCATGACGCGGTAGAGGAGGCCAAGCACGATGATACGGATATTTTGCTTATAGACACGGCGGGGCGGTTGCACACGAAGGTTAACCTTATGGCGGAGCTCGACAAGGTGCGCCGGGTAATAGAGCATCGGATGCCTGGGGCTCCCCACGAGGTTCTCCTGACGGTCGACGCCACAACAGGGCAGAACGGCTTAAGGCAGGCAAAGCTCTTCCACGAGGTTGTGGGGGTAACAGGGATCATCCTAACCAAGCTTGATGGGACGGCGAAAGGTGGTATCGCCCTGGCCATCGCTGATGAGGTCGATGTGCCTATAAAGCTGGTCTCGGTCGGCGAGCAGATCGGAGACCTCCATCCGTTTGAAGCTCGCGAGTTCGCGGAAGCGCTTTTCGGGGAGCTTTAGGATGTTCGATGTTTTAAGCGAGAGGCTGGGCTCGGCACTTGCTGGAGTACGCGATACCGGCAACCTAACTGAGGATCAGGTCAAAAAGATCACACGAGAGATACGCCTGGCCCTACTTGAGGCGGATGTGAACTACGGGGTAGTCAAGGAGTTTGTAGACAACGTACGTGAGCGGGCTACGGGTGCGGAGATCTCGAGAGCCCTCAGCCCAGGTCAGCAGGTCGTGAAGATAGTTAACGAGGAGCTGGCGAACCTTATGGGCGGTACGGCTCACAAGCTCACTTTCGCCTCTCGCTCACCGACGGTAGTGATGCTCGTGGGCCTTAACGGCCATGGCAAGACTACTTCTGCCGGGAAGCTCGCGCTCTTCGTGCGTAAGATGGGCAAGAGGCCGTTTATCGCCGCGTGCGACACGTATCGGCCAGCGGCGGTAGAGCAAATACAGCAGCTAGGTCGCGAACTCGGAGTGCCGGTCTACGCCGAGGGCACGGAGCCTACGCCGGTGGAGATAGCCGAGCGTGGCGTAAAAGCCGCGCGCGATGGTGGTTACGACTTTGTAATCTTGGACACCGCGGGCCGCCAGGTCGTAGACGTAGCAATGATGGAGGAGATAGGGCGTATCCGGCGGGTGATAAAGCCGCACTCAGTGTTGTTGGTCCTCGACGTGGTGACGGGCCAGACCGCGGTTGAGGTAGCGCAGGCCTTCAAAGAGTATGCGGACTTCGACGGAATGATCTTGACCAAACTTGATGGTGATGCCAGGGGCGGAGCAGCTCTTTCAGTAGTCTCTGTCACGGGACATCCGATCAAGTTCGCCAGCGAGGGCGAGAAGATGGGGGAGTTTGATTACTTCTACCCCGACAGGATGGCGGGGCGCATCCTGGGGATGGGGGACGTTCTCACCCTTATCGATAAGGCCGAAGACCAAATGGACCGCAAGGAGGCCGAAGCCCAGAGCAAGAAGATGCTTGCCGGGAAGTTCGACTTCGAGGACTTCTTGAGCCAGATGCAGATAATCAAGAAGATGGGGCCATTGTCTGGTCTACTCGGTATGATACCGGGCCTGAACAAGCAGCTTCAGGATGTGAACATAGATGACCGGGCCTTGAACCGGGTTGAAGCTATAATCACCTCGATGACCGCCCAGGAGCGACGCAACCCGAGGTTGTTACAGAACTCAAGTCGGGTACGCAGAATAGCCCGCGGCTCTGGCACCACGCAGCAGGACGTCCAGAAGCTCGTCAAGCAGTTTGGCGAGATGCAGAAGATGATGAAACGAATGGGCAAAGGGAGTATGCCTAGGCGCATGCCGCGGATACTATTCAAGACATAGACCGTACACAAAAGACTTTGAGAGGTGAAAGCATGGCGGTAAAAATTAGGCTGGCCAGGCATGGTTCAAAGAAGGCACCATTCTACAGGATAGTGGTAGCCGATGCCCGCAGCCCACGCGATGGGGCCTTTATAGAGCGGGTTGGAACGTATAACCCGCGCACGAACCCTTCGGAGATACACGTTAACACTGAGAAGGCAAAGGAGTGGCTTGGTAAAGGTGCCCAGCCGACGAAGCAGGTAAAGAACCTGCTGAAGATCTCCGGGGTTCTTTAGGGGTACCGATGCGGCGGCTGGAGAATTTGCTACTTTTCCTCGCCCGTTCGCTGGTGGATGAGCCAGATAAGGTCGAGGTTTCAGGGCGGGAGACGGACTCGAGGGTAGATCTTACTCTGCGGGTTGCATCTAAGGATATGGGGAAGGTAATAGGTCGGCATGGCAGGATTGTGAAGGCCATCCGTGCGGTTATGAAGGCGGCTTCTGTGAAGGTGAACAAGCGCGTCAACGTGGAGGTCGAGGATTAGGGGGTGGGGGCCCTTACCGACCCTGTGGTGATAGGTATCGTAGTTGCCCCGCACGGGGTGCGCGGCACCCTCAAAGTCAAAGTTCCGGGTTCGGGACGGCACCTTAGACGTGGCGTCGAACCTGTCGTGAAGGGGGAGCGTCGCCGGATACTCGGGGCCAGAGAGACGCCTAAAGGTTTCCTTATAGATCTACAAGGAATCGAAAATCGCGAATCCGCCGCGGGTTTGCGTGAGGTGGAGCTGCTCTTGGATCGTGCCGAGTTGGACGCGCCGCAGCCAGAGGAGTTCTATGTGGGAGACTTGGTAGGTCTGGTAGTATATGACCAAACGGGGGAACATATTGGGAGCGTGGTCGACCTTCTGGAGACGTCCGCGTACGAGATTCTGGTAATACGAGATTACGGCTCAGCCGACGAGCGCTATGTACCCTTCACTTTCGAGCACGTTCCTACGGTAGATCCAAAGGGGGGGTGCATCGTGATAAGCCTCCTCATAGCCTCTTCTGAATGACGGGTATAGATGTTTTCTGTCTGTTTCCGGAGGCGGTTGATGCCGCAGTTCGCGTTGGGGTGGTTGGGCGTGCTATCGAGCGCGGGTTGGTGGCATTCCGCACATTTAACTTGCGAAAGTTTGCTCCTAAAGGGAGGATTGACGATGCCCCCTTCGGTGGAGGAGCAGGTATGGTAGTAAGGGTAGACGTCGTTGCCGACGCTTTGGAAGAGGTATACGGGGTTCCGGCGCGAAAGGTTCGGGAAGAGCGGGTTGTGGTTGTCACGGAGCCCGGGGGCCGTAAGATCGAGCAGGAATACATCCGGGAGCTTGCGGCGGGGCTCTCTGTAGGCCGGGGCGTAACGATCATCTGCGGCCGATACGGTGGAATAGACGAGCGGGTGCGCTTGGCACTTACGACAGAGGCGGTGTCCTTAGGCGACTTTGTGCTTTCTGGCGGTGAGATCTTGGCGTCAGCTCTTTCGGATGCCATGATACGGCTATTGGATGGAGTGCTCGGAAACACCGAGAGCCTCGTTGGGGAGTCGTTCTCCGAGAAGGGCGTCGTGGGAGCCCCGCAGTACACACGACCTGCGGCGTGGAATGGAGAGGAGGCGCCGGCCGTGCTATTATCTGGCAATCACGCAGAGATCCACGCCTGGCGGGAAACAGAAGCCCGGACGAGGGCGGGAACGTTGCGCGGAGCGGACAAGAAGCCCTACCTCACGTCCGAGGCCTCGAACGATACCCACGAGAGGAGACAAACACATGATCACTAACGATACGATAAGGGCGGATGGTATTACGCCGTTTAAACCAGGGGACACGGTGCGGGTCCAATATCGGGTTATAGAGGGCAATCGAGAACGCATCCAGAATTTTGAGGGCCTTTGTATCTCTCGTAAAGGTAGCGGCATCAACGAGACGTTTATAGTACGCAAGAACTCTTTTGGGGTCCCCGTAGAGCGTATATTCCCGCTATATTCGCCGAAGATAGCAGGAATAGATGTGATTACGCGGGGTGATGTCCGGCGGGCAAAGCTCTACTACATTCGGGAGAAGGTCGGCAAGAAGGCCCGGGTCAAGAGAGCGAAGTAGAAATTACAAGAACGCTGGTAGCCGTCTTGAACGGCATTCGCAGAGGATATCATTCGAAGAGCGACACCCTTTACGCCTTCGACGCTGCGTGGGTGACGGAGCGTCGGGCCCCGCTTGCAGGAGCAGACGAGGTTGGGCGCGGTGCCTTGGCCGGTCCACTCCTTGCGGCGGCGGTCGTCTTGGGAGAGGTAGAGGTTCGGAGTATCGACGATTCGAAAGTTCTAGGGGTTAACTTGCGCGAAAAGGTATACATAGAGGTGCTAAAGGGTGCCAAGGCGGTCTGCCTCGTTGCTTTTCCGGCATGGTGGGTCGACCGCTACGGTGTGGGTGGTGCGAATAGGGAGGCGCTCTCACGTGTTCTGGAGGGCTTGCGTCCGTATTCTGGGTGCGGTTTGGCCGATGGGAACCTGACGCTCCGACCTGGGGTAGAGTGCTTGCCGCGAGCGGACAGTAAGAGCGCCGCGGTCGCGGCGGCGAGCGTGGTAGCGAAGGTCTTACGGGATGGGGCGATGCGCACGCTTGCTGCCGAGCATCCCAGGTATGGCTTCGAGCGGAACCGGGGATACGGGACACTGGAACACCGGCTTGCTCTGCGAGAGACTGGTCCGTGCCGGGTGCATCGTTTGAGCTACGCTGGGGTGAGTGACTGAAGATACAACCGAACCGGCGGCATATTGGGGACCGGGGCGAGACTTTAGCGTTAGATTGTCTGTTAAACAAGGGAAAGACTCCATCGAACATAACCATCGGAAGCGTCTCGGACAGTTAGACTTCATCGTACGCAACGAGCGAGCAGACTCTTACGTTAAGTCATAACAGCGAGGAGAGAGTCAACCCCTGCGGCGTTACAAGCGTCGTAGAAGGCCAGTCATGGAGGATGGAGGCAATGAGCCGTCCCTGTGTAGCTGTGTAGCTTAGAAGCACACCGTAATTCTCTACTATTGCCCTTTATTTGAATGAAGCTGGTTCGGCTAAGATTAAGGGCCTTTATGCTTGGTTAAGCAACGTTAGTTTATAGCGTGGGTAGGCGTGTAAGGAGGCTAGAGGATGAAGAGGTTGATGTTGGCGGTGGCGATGCTAGCAGTGATGATGGTAGCTGCGCTCCCGCCATAGCACAGGTTGCTCAGGGGCTCTCTGAGAGTCGCATAACCAGTGGTAAGGCTTCGCCATCAGTTGCTATCAGCAACAAGGGTGACAACGTCAGCCTATGCCCGAGCGTTCAGCAGGTTACTCAAACTGGCAACGTTGCCAACGGGCAGGGTGTCGCCCAGTACCAGACCAAGACTGCTGACGAAGACTTCTCTGGGAGCGAGATCACCGTGATCCCCGTAACTGTCTTTGAGTGCACCCAGATCATAGAGCAAGCGGTGGCTGCCAAGTAATAGGCAAGAAATTATTACAAGAAAGGGCCGGAGTCTAACAGACCCGGCCCTTTTCGTATCCTTTCGGTGGTTAGAGAAGTT
>JAFAPF010000434.1 GCA_019247245.1 Rubrobacter sp.
TAACGTCCACCCCGTCGATCTCGCCGCTCTGGATATCGTAGAGTCGAACAGCCGAGCACCAACCCCGGTCGCCCTCCATAGCGCCGAGGATGCATGGACAGCCAAGATCGCAACTGCAGGGCCCCATATCGGTTCCAGTAACGTGCCAGGGCATGTCTTACCCCTTTCTCCCACTTTGAGCAGTAGGTTGGCTCATAGTACCTGTATGATGCCATAAGGGATGTTCGGCGCATACGCGAAAAGACGTATTTTCACAGGAAGTTTGCAAGAAGATTCCCTGAGTATCGGGAAAGACCCTTCTTCTAGGCAGTTCGATGGTGTCCCAAAGGTTCCTTTCCGGTACTCCACCCTTGTTTCATAAACGGTGGCTTTTGATACAGACCTTCAGCTACCTGCTATCTACAGGCGTAGGCTCTTTTGAGGTTGAGGATGGAGCATTCTACCTATTGCTGCTGTTGCGTGGATGCTCCAACGTCTGCATACTAGGCGGTAGCTTCGCCCCGGCAGGCATCTAACCGAATCAGCAGGGACCAACAACACAGGAGGCAAAACCGTGAACTGGTATCTTGAAGTATTGAATAAGTACGCGGTGTTCAGCGGGCGGGCGCGGCGAGAAGAGTACTGGATGTTCCTCCTCATCAACTTTGTCATCTCAATCGTGCTGATCTTCATCGACCTCTTGATTGGGACCTTCAGCCCTCAAACAGGTGTTGGACTGCTCGAAGGCCTGTATTCCTTGGCGGTCCTGATTCCGAGCATTGCAGTGACAGTCCGTAGGCTACACGACACTGGTCGTACTGGGTGGTGGATATTCATTAGTTTGATTCCCTTCATTGGCTGGATTGTTCTGCTCATCTTTATGGTGCTCGATAGCGAGCCGGGAACGAATGAGTATGGGCCGAACCCAAAGGGGCAAGAGGCTATAGCGTAACCGCCTAAAAAGGGGTTCGATCTAGTTCTAAATGAGAGCAAGTTGTCGAACATCCTTTTGTTGTTAACCTTTCTCTGTTGTCTCGACTGGCTGACGCGGTCCGACTCGCCGGTGGCAGTGGCGGTTGCGTTACGTTCAAAGAAGTGCAGACCACATGCGGTGGAAACTTCCCTCCTACCTGAGGTCATTGGTTCGACCTCATAGAGCTAACGGGCCGGGGCTAGGTATATGAGTGACGAGCCCAAAGGACAAGCGGATAAAAGAGACATCATCACCCCTGCCGAGCGGAGGAATATCTGGATATGGGCAATCCTATTGGTCGTTCTGCTTACTACCACTGGGGGCTTTCTCATTTGGGAGGCGTATCAGATTAAAGCCGCCTCCGCTCAGGAACACGACGACACGATGAACCCTAACCTAGGAGAAGGAGGGACTAGGCCCCCGCCGACGGAATTGCCCGCGGGGGCTAATCCGCTCAGGGTGGACGGAGGTATTTACCTAGACCGCATACCCGCTCTGTCAGTGAAAGACAGCAGTTGGACCGCTGACTTCTACGTTTGGTTCCGCTGGCGGGGCGAGCAAGGCGATCCGGGCGAGGATTTCCAAGTTGTGGACGGCTGGATCGATTCAAAGGAGAAGGTGGACGAATACACCAGCGGCGACGAACATTACAAGCTCTATAGGGTCATCGCCAACATCACCAAGTGGTTTAACGTGGGGCGCTTTCCTCGTGACGATCACCTGCTGACGATCAACATCGAATCCCGTGAACCAGAGCGCGACCAGCTGTTGTTTGTCCCCGACTCTAAGAGTTCAGGTGTCAGTTCGCGCGTCGAGAACCCGATATATTCGGTCTATAACTGGGGCGTACTTGAGAAGCCGCATGCCTACCAGACCACGCTTGGCGACCCCCGCGTGGCGGCAGACACGGAGCACGTTCACTCACAGCTCAGGATGGGCCTCTTCCTCCAAAGCCCAGGCTGGGGGTTCTACTTGAAGATGTTCCTTGCGCTGTTCGCGTCGGTGGTGGTCGCCCTGTTCGCGTTATTCTTCGACCCGATGTACGCTACTGGAGCGTACCCGCGCTTCGGAATTGGTATCGGCGCCCTGTTTGCCGCCGTAGCCAACACCTACGTCATCTCTTCACTTGTGCCGCCGACGGGGTTGGTAACCATGGCAGATGAAGTTAGCCAGCTAGGCATCGCAATGATCGGCCTCTCTCTAATACAGAGCATGATGTCCTTATACTTAGCCCAGTACAAGCGCAAAAAGGAGCTGTCGCGCCTGTTCGACAGGGTTACCTTCGTCATCCTTCTGATAGGATATGTGGTAATCAACCTGGCCCTACCCTTGGCGGCGTCATTGTGAGTTATTCCCTGCGGCGTTGGTGTTAAGCCGCAAAAGGCCGGTTGATGAAAAACACCGGAGCGACCTCATGGCTTCTCCCACTTTTTGCACGGCATTGGCAGCCTCATATATCAACTCAATAGTGTTTTTCACATCACCATGGCTTAAAGCAGATGCTGCTCGGGTTGTCCCCGGGAAAGTAGGAAGTACCCTTGCCAAAAGCACGCCTCCCACCAACTGGAGCATCTGACGGCGTGACATGACCTTAGTCCTACAGTGCCATTTCACACTATGTAGCTGAGTACGTTCGGGTTTAGGCACTTTGCAACGTGGCTTGATCGTCTTCGCAACCGATTGACTCCTCAATAAGCGTGTGTCTTTCAGGAACCGGTGGCTCATTTAGTACATTTCGTACAACTGGCACTGTAGGATTAGAGCCTGTTTGGTAAGGGTGAGGGTTGTCGCTATAGGTTGTCTCATAAACGGTCGTTCTTGGAACCTCTCTTAGTTATCGGATTAGGGAGTCTATGCAAAAGGCACAAAAGGTGTGTCATTATGAATCTTGTGAGCAAAACTTGGCGAATTTCCGGACGATGGAGTGCGCTGTCGATGCTTGCAACCATACTCGTCCTGTCAATGACAACATGGTTTTCAGCTTCTACTGTTGTCCCTCAGCTACAGTCAGAGTGGAACCTCTCGGCTCATACCGGTGCGTGGCTTACGATCGCTGTACAGATGGGCTTCGTGTGTGGCGCCCTCATTTCAAGCTTCCTGAACCTCTCCGATATTGTCTCACCAAGGCACGTCATCCTCGGGGGCTCCATCGGAGCTACACTCGCAAACTTGCTGTTAATAGTAGTCGGTAGCATCGCTATAGGGCTCCCGCTACGCTTTCTAACGGGTTTGTTCCTAGCAGGCGTATACCCCCCAGCCCTGAAACTCATGGCTACCTGGTTCCGAGAGGGGCGCGGTACTGCATTAGGAGTCCTCCTTGGAGGACTAACCGTGGGATCAGCGACCCCTTACCTAGTGAGAGGGCTGGGTGGGCTGGACTGGCATGTGGTGATCTATGCAACCTCTGTGTTAACCCTCGCTGGCGGTTTGATCGCTGAGTTTGGGGTAAGTGAGGGCCCCTTTCCCTTTCCTAGAGCAGAGTTTGATCTACGTCAGGTAGGGCTCGTGTTCACTAATCGAGGTGCGCGACTCGCAAGCTTAGGCTACTTTGGACACATGTGGGAACTATATGCAATGTGGGCCTGGTTTTTGGTGTTCTTCTCTGAATCTTCGGCGTATCAGGGGACCTCAGGAGGCCCATTTAGCGCATATGCAACGTTTGCCGTTATCGGTATCGGAGGACTTGGGTGCTGGGTAGGGGGTATTTTAGGGGATAGTTGCGGTAGGACTAGGACGGCAGCATCGATGATGGCTGTCTCTGGGAGTTGCTGTGTACTCATCGGGCTGTTGTTCAGGGCACCAACGTGGTTAGTGCTCTGCATAGGGTTAGTATGGGGCTTCACCGTTATAGCAGACTCCGCACAGTTCTCGACTATTACAACGGAGTTAGCCGATCAGGCCTATGTTGGAACGGCTCTAACGCTGCAGCTAGCCATAGGCTTCTCACTCACCATAGGGTCGATATGGTTGATACCAATTCTCCAAGAGACTTTCGGGTGGGAATGGGCGTTTGCGTTTCTGGCTCCGGGACCAGCAATAGGGATAGTAGCTATGCTGCGTTTGAAGCTTCTACCGGAGGCGAGCCGCATTGCAGGAGGACGGGGATGACATCTTCATCCCCAGCTAAGAAATCCTAAAGAATTCTAGCTCTTACTCCAAGCGGATACCGGCTTTCGAGAAGGGATTATTCTCAGTCCTCGGACGAACAGTGAACTAGTACCAAAAAGGAACGTTTTTGGAACACGCAAAGATACAGTTCTCTACAGGGGAGGAGAAGTTGTACTGCTCTCCCTATACCTAAAGCACGGTTAGTCTAGGGAAGAAGGTGCTAAGGTAGATGCCAGGCAACTTCTCGCATCTTAGTGCGCAACCACTGCTCCCCGAAGATCCACACCACCAATGCGCTTACCCCTAAAATCGGCTTGATGCGTCTCATTTCACGCACCACCTCCTAGGACCCGGCAATCCTCAGTGGAATCTGGTGTCTAGCAGGTACATTAGAAAGAGAGCCGGGCTGAAAGCGATTGGGAGAAAATCAAGACCCGGCCCTCGTAGCTACATTCTCCTCATACCCACCGTACTCTGAGGCTACACCCGCCCCCTGAGGTAA
>JAFAPF010000435.1 GCA_019247245.1 Rubrobacter sp.
GGTAGTCCGGGACCTCGACGTTGGCACTCGTAGAGTCACAGGCATCGTGGCCGGCGATGGCCTGTAAGAGGAGGGCTGAGTCACGGACGTTGCGGGTCAGGGGACCGATCTGGTCGAGGGAGGAGGCGAAGGCTATAAGCCCATAGCGCGAGACGCGGCCGTAGGTGGGCTTAAGCCCGACGATGCCGCACAGCGCGGCGGGCTGTCTGACGGAGCCACCGGTGTCTGTTCCCAAGGCCCACCAGCCTTCACCCGCTGCGACGGCCGCCGCCGAACCTCCTGAGGAGCCGCCTGGCACCCGATCAAAGTCCCAGGGGTTGCGGGTGACGCCGTAGGCCGAGTTCTCTGTTGAGGAGCCCATCGCGAACTCGTCGCAATTGGCCTTGCCCACCATGATCATGTTCTCTCCATACCTGAGGAGCGCCGAAGCCTCGTATACAGGTTCGAAGTTCTCGAGTATCTTCGAGCCGCAAGTAGTGCGAACCCCTTTGGTTGAGAGCACATCCTTGACGGCTATGGGCACGCCTTCCCACAACCTGATGTCGTCGCCGGCCTTCGTCCGCGCATCCACCTTCTCGGCCCGCTGGAGAGCAAGCTCGGGGGTTACGCTGACAAAGGCATTTATTTCGTCCTCGAGCTCTTCGACGCGGGCGTTGGCGACTTCGGCGGCCTCGCGAGCAGAGACCTCTCGAGATCTTATCTTCTTCGCCAGCTTGTAGGCCGAAAGGCCCAGCAGGTCATGCGGCATCCTAGTCTATCCTCGGGACCGCAAAGAGGCTATCCACCGTTTCGGGGGCTGTCGAAAGGGCTGCCTCTTGCGGGAGGCACTTGCGCGGTTCATCGGGGCGGAAGACGTTCGTCAGGTTCAGGGCGTTGGCCGTCTGAGGAACGTCCTTGAGGTTCAACTCCCCTATCTGCTCGGTGCTGTCCAGGATGGCGCCAAGCTGCCCGCTCATCCTTTTTACCTCTTCGTCCGTAAGGCCCAAACGAGCCAGACGTGCTACGTGGCGCACCTCTTCTTCGGATATCATAGCGTTGAGTGACCTCCAACTAGATGCTTAGCCTCAGTACTAATCTTAGCGCAGCTTGCCGCTAAAGGTTGCTAGGTCGATAAGGGTCGGTGATAGGGTACTGAGTTATAGATCTCACGGAGGAGTACCACCGCTCCGACAGCAGGATGCCGGAGATTCCGTTTTACGTCGATGTCACGGACGAGTGAACTGGCTGGTGGATAGCGCCGTATGGCTGGGGGATAGCGCTCTATACATGGAGGCGCAAATAACGGTTATCTCGCAGCCGGTGATGCAGCTCTTCGCCTCACGTGACAATAGCAAGAACTGGGCCGAGCCATTGTTGTAATACGTCACGGCTTTAACGGCCAACGGAGGTGATCCTCCGTTAGCGTCCAGAGGGAGGTGTCGTAAGCATCCTACGTAAGTAGATAGAAGCAATAAATTTACTCCACGCTCAGTCTAACTCTCCTCGGATGATTTAAGGAGCCGACGATGCAGCCAACTGAGAGCCTTGGAGCTGGCGGACTGGTGTAGGCGCGGAGTGCTCCTGCTGCAGCGCTCGGTGATCTTCGTCTAATATACGAGAAATACGAGAACGCTGCGGACTACCGAATAGGCTGCGTCTCTTCTTCGTACTTACCCGCCCACGCGGCCTTGAGGGTGTTGTACAGCAACATCGCCCGCGTCATAGGACCAACGCCTCCCGGCACTGGGGTGATCCACGAGGCTACCGCTTCGGCCTCGTCGAGCCTCACGTCTCCGACGAGGCCTCCCCCGTCGCGCGGATGGATGCCAACGTCAACGACTATCGCCCCTTCTCTTATATACTTCGCCCCTACCATTTCTCGACGCCCTGCGGCGACGACTAGGATCTCGGCTCTGCGCGTAACCTCGGGCAGGTTCTTCGTACGGGAATGACAGACGGTCACGGTTGCGTTATCGCGCAAGAGGAGCTGGGCCAGAGGCTTTCCAACAAGGTTGGAGCGTCCGATTACAACGGCCTCCTTACCTGCGAGCTCGATGTCGCTACGCTTTAGAAGCTGGACGATGCCATGCGGAGTGCAGGGCAAGAGGCCCGGCAAGCCGATCGCGAGGCGCCCGGCGCTAAGCGGGCTCAGGCCGTCCACGTCCTTCGAGGGGTCTATTGCGGAGATCAGGGGGAGGGGATCCAACCCTTCAGGAAGCGGGAGCTGGATAAAGAAGCCGGAGACGGCTGGATCTTCGTTGAGCTCCTCAACGAGGACGGCGAGATCATTCTGGGCAATGCTCGCAGGTAAGCTGTGGTCCTTCGACTCGATGCCGACCTCGGCGCAGTCCTTCTGCTTCATTCGTACGTAAGTCGCCGAGGCGGGATCGTCGCCGACTAGGATAACGTCGAGCCGCACGGAGACGCCACGTTCCTTGAGCTCCGCTACTCCGGCAGCAACCTCGGAGCGCACCTCCGCAGCAACCACCTTGCCGTTTAGAATCTCTGCCACGAACCCAGCCTAAAAGACCGCGAGGAGCTTGGGGGCGACCTGCTTTTTGCGGCTCATGACGCCGGGCAGGTCGATTACGTCGTCTTTGATCGGAGAGCCGAAGGCCCACCCGACGGGGTCGCGATCGCCGGCGCACAGGAGCTTGGTGCCCTGGTTGACGATGTCCGTAACCATGAGCGTTGCGAAGAGGTAGTCGTTCTTCTGCCGAACCCCCTCCAAGGCTTCGAGCAACTCTTCTTTGCGCGCGAAGAGGTTCGTACCTACGGTCTCTACCTGGGAGATGCTCATAGCCTGGCCAGAGCTGAGCCCATACTCCTTCCGGTCGCGATCTACAATCGCTGCAGCCGAAAGGCCCGAC
>JAFAPF010000053.1 GCA_019247245.1 Rubrobacter sp.
TCTCACTCTGATTGGCATTAGAAGAAAAGAAAACTCTTAGGGTGCGTATGAGGTGGCTGTTGCCACGTTTGCTGTCGTAAGCCTTCAAAGGCTCAATCAATTTACGAAAGGGGTCCAGATCGGGAGAGCAAGCTAGCGTTCTAAACGCAGATTCAAGGTCCATCGGCAATACGCTACCACCAGGCTTCCAAGAATGCTGGCCAGAGAGGGTTAGGGCGGCCCTGCGGCTAGAGGGAACAAGGCCACCTCACCCTCTTATAAGGAGACCAGGTTCGTTGGTAACGGAGAGCCACCTGGCCTAATCAGAGAAGGGTCCGTGTTTTAGAGGAAGTTGAGGACTCTAAAACTATATTTTTAAGAAGGAGGTAGCGGACCCTCTCTCTGTTTATCGTGTCTCTAATGATAGAGAAAGGCCTACTTGCCTGAGTTAAAGAGCTGTAAAAGGTTAGTTAAGTCTCTGAGTCTTACAACTAGATACTATGCTCCTCTTGTGGATAACCACTACTCATTGTGGATAAAAGGAGGGCCGGGCTGGTGTTGATAGGGGGGGAGTGGGTTTGGCCGCGGACCGCCCGGCCCACAGAGGCCCATGATAATTAGAGAGGACAACTTTGGCATTAGTCACGGGCCCTGTATCCTTTCCTTTCTCCACATGGTAGGGGGATAAGAGCCAGGCGAAGTTAAAGCGCCGTAAAACGTTGGTTAAATCTCCGCGACATACAAAAGGGCCGAGCTAGGAGGAGGATGGGAATGTGGTATCTCGGCCCTTTATTTAGCACCGAGCTTCTCTGTTTGCGAGAAGACCGTCACCGGAGGCTCGGGATTTCCCAGAATTAAATCTTAGCGGCAACGGGTGAATAGAGAGACCGCACGTTGCTTATCTCTCAGCCTTGTCACATGGCAACGTTGCTCGGTCATGTTTGTTACTAGCTGAGCAGGGGTACGAACCAAGAGGGTCTCTGCAGGAAGGAACCAAGAGGATGTTTGCACCCACTGACATAGATCAGCGCTTCCGTAGGAACGTAAGGGGCGAGGTGCTGCGACTCCTTAACCATCAACGCCGCACTTACATCTCTAGGGAGGAGGTGGAGAGGATAGGCAAAGATTCGGGATTGTCCCCTGGTGAAGCTACTTGCGAGTTCCTAAGCCTTAAAGGAGCGATATGGGAAGGGAGGACAACCCACACCAGCGATTCACAGCATCCATGGGATCTAGTGCATTTTGACGTCCGCTGGTTTCAGCGGATAGGAGATGTTCCCACTGGCTGGGACTACTGAGTCCAGCTCGCTCAATTTTCGAGAAGCCCTTATTTGTCGGCAAGGGGGAGAGGGGAGAGTGCCAAACAGTACCGTTTTTGGCGCACCTGAAGTAGAGGAATTCCGGCCCTCTCTTTTGTATCGTGCTACCGTAGTTAGTAGTAATCGTGAAGCTAGGTGGGGAGGATATAAGTGCGCGAAAATATCTGATTGTAGATAGCCTCAGTTTACGCTCTCGATTTACGTCACGCCGACAGATGTCCAAGACCGGGCCAGAGAAGGTGTCTGCTAGCCGGGCTCAACCGCTTAGAAGATCTTGCAGATGGAAGCTCAAGATAGCCAAGTGGCATCGGGAGGCCCCAAGGTTTAAGGTCTGGTCCGATAGCGGTGGACAGTGGAGCGAAGCTTTTTCGTGTTCGATACCTAACCGCTGTCTGAGCAGGGCCGGTAGCAGAGGGTTTGAGGACAGATATCGAGGAGAACGAGACTGAGGGTCGTCTTTAAGCGGTTTGACTGGCTATAGTCATTATTCATCCAATCCCTTGTGGGATCTGCCCCTTTTTCTTCTCAATTGCATAGCGAAGGAAACGCGGGTGGATAGAGAGCCCTTTGTTGTCGTGGTTGATTTTCTTGCAGGATTGGTACTTGTTATCTTATTTACTATTATCCTTCTCCAAGAAACACACCGAGAGAGCCGGCCAAATAGGCCTTATTCATTACATTTTCAGCGTACAAAGCTCTGCTTTTGGCTCTAATCGAGGCTTTTCGGACAGGTTTTCTGGGCAGTAAAGCGAACAAGATCCTAAGATAACTTATTCGTTACTTTATCCGAAAACCAGCAGCGATCACGTTGCACAATGACTCGTGTCCAGATCAAGCTTCCGAGCCTTCGTCTATGACATCTACGTTTTGTACACCTGCATCCTTCAGGTGCTCACAAAGCATCGCGATCATCTTCGGTTGAACCTCGACACAGGTGATGCTGCTCTGCTCACCTTGGGCAGCAGCCTGGTGAGCAAGAGACACGGTGTATATGCCGGGGCTCCATACCTTAAACTCGGTGCTTGTGGTGCACGGGTGCGACGGCGATGCAGCGGCCAGAACGCTGATGGGAAAGTTTTAAGCCTCCTAATGCCTAGTGCCCGTACTCTTTCTAGCCGAGCTTGGTGCCCCTATACGCCCTGACCCACTGGAGCCTCAACAGCACCGGGATTCCAAGGGCTTGAGGTACTCACTCGCCGACACGTCGTCTCTCGCGTCGCGGAAGCTTTCTTAACACACATTTAATCGGGCGTGCTCCGGCGAGAGTTATGGCCACTTCGCGCCCTATTCCCGAGGTCGACCCGGTTACGAGGGCGACGCGCTCTCGCTGTATGCTCACTACTCGCTTCTCCTTCGCTTGCGTTTAGACCGACTATGCTATAGAATAATACCGACCGGTCGGTTTGTAAACCTATTGGTTGAGTGTATTGGGAACCGATAAAGCGGCTTACTGGAGGCGAGATGACCGAAGGGATAGATCTGCACTCTCTGAAGGAGAAGGCCGGCTTGCTCAAGGACCTCGGAATAGAGTATGTGGAGACGGAGCCCGAAAGAGTTGTAATGACGATGCCTGTTGACGAGAGACATCTTCAACCGATGGGCGTCTTGCATGGCGGGGCGAGCGTGGTTCTGGCCGAGTCGGTTGCCACCGTTGGAGCCTGGCTCAATTGCCCCCCAGGAAAGGTCGCGGTCGGCTCGGAGATCAACGCCAGCCACTTGAGGCCCAAGAGGGGCGGCACTCTTACGGCTACCGGTACACCGATCCAGGTGGGACGCACGAACCAGGTCTGGGAGGTCGAGATACGCGAGGAGGATGGCAAGCCTGTTTGCGTCTCGCGTTGCAGGCTGGCGGTAGTGGACGCTGAAGGACAGCAATGAGGAAGGGCGAACGCAAAGGCGAGCGTACGCGCAAGATGATCGTCGAGCGATCAGCGGAGATCTTCAACACAAAGGGCTACTTCGGGACCTCGATGAGCGATCTCGTGCGTGAGACGGGCCTGGAGAAGGGGGGCATCTACAACCACTTCGGTAGCAAGGAGCAACTCGCTTTAGAGACCTTCGACTTATCTGCGGAACTCGTCCTCGAGAGGCTAGAGGAGGCGCTCGATGGAGAGGGCAGGGTACTGGAGCGCCTTGTCCGCGCCGTGGAGGTGCACCGCACGCTCGCCGAAGGTCGGCTGATACATGGTGGATGCCCCATCCTCAATGCGGCCATAGAGGCAGACGACGCCCAACCTGCCCTCAGGGAGAAGGTCCAGCAAGCGATGAACCGGTGGCAAGACCTCATCGTCCGCACGGTCTGCGAAGGGATAGCAATCGGCGAATTGGACCCTGGAACCGATCCGGAAGCTCTGGAAACGGTTCTGATCTCGACCATCGAAGGGGCGGTGATGATGAGCAAGCTCTACGGGGATGCTACCTACGTTCACCGAGCGGTCAACTACCTGGCGCGGTACCTAAGGTCGCTTGCCAGATGATGAAGGGAGCAGGCGTGATGTTCCAAACGATGGGTCAGACCCTCGTTTTCGAAGCTCGAACTCGAGGCGCAGGCGGGGATAGCCCTGTCGGACGGCCCCGAAGTACGAGATAGGGCTGTATCGCCCGGAGACGAAGACGCGCTTCGTGAGATGCTCTCCCGGCTCTCGCGCGAAGCCATCCACAAAAGGTTCCATCGTCCAATGCCTCGCGTGCCAGAATGGGAGCTAGCCTATCTCACCGAGATAGATCACTACGACAAGGAGTCTCTTGTTGCGCTGGTAGGCGATGAGATAGTCGGTCAGGCTATGTATTCCCGGCCGAAAGCGTGCACGGGAGGTGGCGATCGTCGTGGAGGATCGCTGGCAATCGAGGGGGATCGGTAAGCTTCTTCTCAGCCGCCTGGCTGAGGAGGCCACACTTCGGAAGATCGAGGCTTTCACCGGCACGGTACTCGGCGAAAATCGTGGTGCGCTCAGGTTCTCCTCCTCCATCCTACCAAACACGAAGTTCAAGATAAGGAGGGGTGTGTATAACTTTTGCGTACCATTGCCTGACCCCGAACCGGTGTACGAGCTGGTGTCTCCGGGAGGCGCGAGAAGAAGAGACCCGGAAACCTGCAGAGGATGAGGAGAGAACCATGGAAACCTCTACCTTCACTGATACGCACGTGTCGGTGCTCTCAGGCAAGCCCTACGAACAGGTAATTCAGTCGCGTGAGGCCGCCTGGGACGAGATCGACGCAAGGA
>JAFAPF010000126.1 GCA_019247245.1 Rubrobacter sp.
GTATAGGTTTCGACACCCCTCAGATGAATACGGGTGATCTTAGCGGCGGATTTGGAAACCGGGGCATGCGCGAGCGAGTCGAGCAGCTGGGCGGCACGCTGGTGGTTGAGAGTACGCCTGGAAAGGGCACCGCGCTGATGATCGAGCTGCTAGCGAACGCGGATAGCTGGGCAGCACCGAAGTACGCAAGTGGCAGAGGACGCAGCCTCATGGTAGAGCACGTCCGTTTAAGCCAACAAAGTTATCTTGTCTCTATCCTCTAAAGAATCTGCTACGACGATGTTAGTTTTCACCATCATCCGGGCTTAACGCCGCTTTGAGCTCATTTCTAGGCGGGGTAAAGGCTCCCTTTGTGTCCATGCTCGTGTACGGGGTTCAAGAGTAGCGCGCCTTCGATGCAGTTTCAAGAAACCCCATAACAAGAATATGAGCATCCCTACAACTCCAATAGGGGACCAAAAACCGCTCGGGTTCGTCCTCAATATAACTACCAGCAAAGCTACCAGAGTACCTAACAACAGCGAATCTAGGCGGCTTCCTTGAGAACGGACCTTGCTAGGTCGTTTCCGAGGTGATCTTCGTACTTGCCTTCTAGAAGGCACCTTTTATTCCCCCCTCTCTTCCGCTACCGCCACCCGAGAACACTGCCGGAGTAGGCCAAGCAGTCTTGTTGGGAAAGCTAGCTGTTTTAGTAGTATACCGTGAGGTTCTAAGGAAATGCTATTCGAACCAGGACTAACGATCCAGAATCAGTTTCCATACATCCGGGGTTGTTCATCGCTGTTCAGAAATCCGCCTATGTAAGTCGAACTAAGTCGAACTTCTGGATACCGTGTTTCTAGTTGTTCGCCGATGTTCGCCCTGACAACTACAAATCTCTGTCAAAAGTCCTGTCTTTCGGGCTTAGGCAACCAGTAGATGTAGCTCTCTTGGATACATAACTCCCGATAATTTCCACGAGGCACAACGGCAGCACTCACAGGAGACCCTCTAGCAGAGAAGGAATCAAAAATATGGGACTATTGTTTGCAGGATGGCTAAGTAGGTCAGTCGGAGCGATTATAAAAGGGAATCGTGAACTGGAGGCTTACGTCTACTGACCTTGCCCTCAATGGCAGCGGGACGCTGGTAGGTTAATAGCTCTGTACTGAAAAGGAAGGGATTATGAGCGCTCAAAGGATTGCCGTTGGGTTTGACATTCCTCCACAGCCTCCACTGGGCTTAGTTCGGGGACTCGTTCTTTTTGCACGGCTGATCCGGCTTGATTCGGTCATGGTGGCGGATCACTTTCAGAGCTTGCTTCCCACATCCCTCTGGGATGAGGAGTTTAGTTGGGTCGCTGCTCGAAATCTATCTTCCCACGAACTCTTTGAATATCAGGCACTTCTAGGCTACCTCACCTCACGAGCAGGCAGACTTGGCATCGGAGTAGGAGTGACCGAGCCAATACGTCGTCACCCAGTACTTATTGCCCAGACAATGCTTACGCTGGCTCACATCACGAAGCGCCCTCCAATTCTCGGCATAGGTGCAGGGGAACGCGAGAATATTGAGCCCTACGGCCTGAACTTCGTTAATCCGGTGGACAGATTAGAAGAAGCGCTCCAGATTATTAGACTATGTTTCTCGTCCCAGAGCGCCATCGACTTTCGAGGAAAGCACTACCGACTGGATAGGGCGCCGATGGACCTCCGTCCTCCGGAGGGCAAGTCCCCTGAAGTGTGGCTCGCTGCCGATGGACCCAGCATGCGGACCCCGCATGCTGCGGTTAACCGGGCAGTATGGGGATGGATGGTATCCCACTGCGCAACTCTCTACTGATGAATATGCGGCCAAGTTACAGATTGTACGTGCCGCTGCTCGAGAGGCAGGGCGACACCCAGAAGCGATCACCCCGGCCCTACACCAGTTCATCGTGGTCAGCCCCACCGAGCAGGAGGCCCGGGCGATGCTAGACACTAAGGTAGTGCGCTACGGTGCCCTGCTCGCTCCCGCCGACCTCTGGCGAAAGGCCGGTGTGGAACATCCTTTCGGGGAGGAATTTCGCGGATATTTCGACGTGGTTCCCGAATGGTACGATCGGAAGACTCTAGATGAAGCGCTCGCCGCGGTGCCGACCGAGGTAATAGGCTATGCTCTGCTGTGGGGAACGCCCGAGCAGGTGGCGAGTAAGCTCAGGGGGTTTGGAGAGGTTGGCCTTCGGCACGTGGTTCTCAACCTCGCCTCGGCGCTAATCTCCCGCCGAGCAGCACTTTATGGATTACGAGCGATACGCAGAATCGCACGGTTGCTTGGTAGGGAGCAGTAATTTGGTGCAAAGCCAGGTTGGCTATTACACCTTTTCCTTTTATCTTCTTGCACAGGTGCTGCTAGTACCCAACAGCCTACTGTCTAACTACTGCTTCGTACCAAGGGGCCGTAGTTTGCTAGAAACTTCAATTGGATGCTTGAAACCCCTCCTTGATCGAAACGTATAAACGGTTGTCACCAAGCCGAGGAGGGATACAGATGGTCCAAGACCCAAACTACGGGATGTACCGAAAATACAATGCAAAACGTGTACTCCACAAACCCAGAGTAGGTATCAGCGCTCAGGCCGAGAGCACACGGTCTGCACTAGCCCACCTTAGCATCTTTTTGAACCTGTTCACCGGGTTTCTAGGCCCAGTAGTAGCGTTTGTCATCTGGCTGGTTTACAAGGACCGATCACAAAGAGTTGCAGCGCATGCTATGCAGTCGCTGTGGTACCAGGTAGCCTGGCTAGTGACCCTTGGGATAGGCTGGACCGTTACGGGGATCTTGATGTCGGTACTGGTAGGCTTCTTGCTGATCCCTGTGATGCTACTGCTCAGCGTAGTGCCCTTCGTACACGCGACTTACACTGCTTATAGGGCGAACCAGGGCGTAGACTACCTCTACCTATAGGCTATTTACCTACTGAAGGGTGAGCACTTGGTTTAACCTCTATTTGGTCGCCGGTAGTTCGACAGAGGTTGCTTTCCTGCACCCGAAAACCCCCGCTTAGGCTGATTAACTTCAGATCAAGGTCGAACACCCATATACAACCCTAAACCCTGCGGTGCCCGAGGGTAAGCTCCGTAACATAAACCTGTTTGCTCGGAGTACTAACACGCAAATGATGCCTTTTATTGGAAGCGTACGTGCTTATATAAAGAGGTTAGGAACTTAGTGTTTCTTTAGGAAGTGGTTATAAGCTCATGGTAGCGTTCGTTCTCAAGTCTCTAGACAATCCAGGCTTCTACTTAGGGATAGCAGTGGTTCTTGTCCCGCTCTTTGTTGCCTTCTTAATACTCAGGCGCAAGAAGCTCTTATTCGAGGTAGTTTGCGAGGCTAAGTTGCTTGGCTCGGAAGGCAACAACCTGCAGCACGTGACAGAGACAAGCGATGAGCCCGAGCCGATACTTTTCGTATTAGACCTACACAACGCCGTAGGCAGCCTAGTCCCTGTAGGTACCGTAGATATCGCACCGGCGCAATGCCAGAGTGTGATCACCTTCAGCTTTGGAGAGAATGCACACGTTTTAGAAGCAGGGGCTTTGCAAACTTCTTCTGGCATAGAAGCGAAGGTCTATATCGGCGGCTATCACAAAGATAGAGTATTACTTGAGGCGGTCCCTTTGAACTGAGGCGACCTGGTTCGTGTGAAAGCGGTGGTGAAGAACCCCAAAGCGGAGCCAGAACCGCTATGGGTAGGAGGCGGAATCCGCTACACCATAGGGGTAGAGGGGCAAATCAGAGGAATTAGGAAGATCCAAAGGAAGTGGGATTCGCGGAAACTGCTCATATACGCGTTCTTGGCGGGACTTCTAGGCGTGGTATTTGACTACTCTGTTGGCGAGTGGGTAAGAGGATTGTTAACTGGAGATCGAACGTGGCTTGTGGGACCACCCATCCTTCTTTTGGGCGTGCAAGCGGCCTTCGTAGGGCTCGCAGTTATCTTACTGGTAATTGCATTGCTCAAAGATAAGAAGTCACGAGAGATTGCGAGGCAGCTGGGTGCCTCTTATCCGATAGCGGAGCGTAAGCCTAGGATGGGGTGGTCCTGAGTTCTATTTATAGCAAGGTGTACAAATCGATAGCCTGAAATGGAGAACGATGATTAACTCAACCTCAGCCACGATCCTGGTGACGGGCGCCACCGACGGCCTAGGCAGACGTGTAGCCCTGGAGCTTGCGGGAAGGGGGACTACGGTGCTAGTGCATGGCCGCGATAGAGAGCGCTGTGAAGTCACCCTTAGGGAGGTACGGAGACACACGGGCAGTAAGGGATCACACTACTACGCCGCTGACCTCTCCTCGCTAGACGCCGTGCGCAGGCTTGCCGAGCAGATCCTCTCGGAGCACGATCGTCTCGACGTGCTCATCAACAACGCAGGCATTATCGCCCACGAGCGCGAGGAGACCGAGGATGGCTATGAGCTCACGTTCACCGTTAATTACCTATCGCACTTCTTGCTCACCAACCTGCTCCTGCAGCTCCTAAGTAACTCTACGCCCGCGCGTATAGTCAACGTCGCCTCCGCGGGCCAGAGCCCCGTGAACTTCCGCGACGTAATGCTGACGCGAGGCTACGATAGTATGAGGGCTTACACACAGAGCAAGCTAGCCCAGATCATATTTACCTTCGAA
>JAFAPF010000237.1 GCA_019247245.1 Rubrobacter sp.
TAGCTATACTGAGAGAGCTAAGGGTAGACATGGTCCTTTCTGGACGCCGCCACGTACCGTACGTCTGGAGCATTTCGGGTGTAAGGATCGTCCACTCAGGAACGGCATCGAGTATGCGAGTGCGGGGGACGATGCCACCGTCTTACAATGTCATCGACTTCGACTCGAAGAAGATCGAGATTGCGTTGTGTGAGCTTGGCAAAGACGAAGGAGAGCCTTCAGCCTCCTTCTCGCGTAGCCCTATCACAACTAGCAAGTTCTTCCCCAACTTCGGCTGGTTTGTAAAGTACGATAAGCTGCCGTTTCGCACACCACCTTCAGACGAATCCTTGAATTCGTCGAGCTCTCCGAAGCGGTAGGGCCGCTTCGGCATTCATTGCGCCGCGTTCCGAGCTTCCTATAGCATCATCGCTCTCATAGCCCGCGCGAAATGGCTTGTTTTAGACTGCTGTGGGCGTCACGTTTTGGGGCGCTTCGTTTCAAAGGCCTAGGATAAGGATGAACTCCTAGCATAGTGCGGTCTGTAATTGGACGGGGCTCTAGTCAGAGAGTGCTAACGCGAGCCTTGCTGTTGGACGTCGTGGCAGCGTTGCTGTAGTAGCTAGTGCATGCAGCATGGTCCACCGATATCTTGAGCCAGCATGGGAGGCGGTGCGAGGACCAACGGTTAGAGGGTGAGAGCTTTGTGCGAGCAGAGCTTCATCAGTAACGTGGAATTGGCCCAAGTTGCTAGCTAAGCTACGGACATCTTTCGAGGATTGCGGTCTTCCTACGGTAAGGTGGGGATACCAAACGCTCGCAACCTTCTCGAACAAAGGTGCATCCTAGCAGGATGCGGATAACCTGTGTAGTGGGCAAACGGTCAGAGCCCTATTGATAGAGCTCCGACCGTTTACCGAGAGACAGGAGGCTTGAACTACGTGAGCGTAGAGGTTCTGAGGTACTGTCGAGAACTCCCCCGAAGGATCATAGGATGTGATAACAACCAGATCCGTGAGTTCCATCTTGCCACCGCTCCGTCGAGTATCTTGTTGCCCACGGTACTCGCATCTTAGCAGGCAGGGATATAGGGCGTAATCTCTTTAGTTTTGTAGGGAGCATCTGGAGCTGGAACTAGCGGAGCCAGCGGAGGCGCAGCCGATATTCAACAGGACTGTGAATCCTGAGGATCTTAGCCCGTCATCGTGGGAGTCCCCAAGTGACTTCTAAGATGGGGCTGTTTCTCAAGAGGTGAGGGGCCGGGTAGACGAAGGGTATGTTCGACTTACCGAAGGGGGTTAGTAAGTGAGACAGTGAGAACCCGGCCCTCCTCCAACTATCAAATTCGCACGCCATCCCCTCAAAGGCAACGTCAAGCAGGCGTAACTTAAGGGTGGTTATGGTTGAGGGTAGCTACCCCGGACTTTGATAGTAGCTCTGTACGTACTTAGTAAAAGGTTAGCTTGAGGGTTAGCTCTAATCGATAAGTGATACCTATTCGGCACATGCTAATGGCCCAGACCGTGGCCTAAACAGGGGAGGTGGCGCCGGTGTGAGGATCTCAAGGGCATCAGCGGGAAGTCGCATCAATTTCCTTGGCGTGGGCTTTTATACTCGCGATAATGCTAGTATTTACTAGCTGTACGACCTCTCGGTAGTAGGCTTCACACTGTTGCCAAGAATGACGGTTTTTGATTCTCCTGTACGGTTGGCGAAGCTTGACGGCTATCTCGAGGGCCGTGTCACGCTCCGAGATACCGCCCCCACGATGCGGTAGATGGTATTCCTCTCTGCCTCTGCGGGCCCTCTGCAGGCCCGCTTGGTCGAGAACGAGCTGTATTCCGAGAACGCCCTTCGCCCATGCCACGTACGTTCCCGTTGCTTTACGGCTACCATGATGAGCGTGTTTGTGACCGGTGTGCACAACTCCCACAGTTATCGCAGGGATAACGGGTTATTCTCCTTCGAGAAACCCCATTGCCTCCGTCAGCTGACCCGTCTTTTCGAAGGCCTGGCGGAGGAGCATATATCCTTCTGTAAGCTCTTGTGGGCTGCGAGCCTTCTCCTTTACGCTCCTTATGCTTTCCTCGATACCTTGTGGATCGAACACGATATCGGGCAGACCGATCACAACCTCCCGGATCTGACGGTAGATGAAGTCTGGTTCGCCAGCGTAAACCCAGCTGCTACGAGCCAGAACCCACGCCCAGCCCTTCATACGTATCGTATTCTCGATATCCTCGTCGTCGAGGTTCACTATCTCCATCCGGAGACGGTGCGTAGTAATTAGCTCGGGCTTTATACGAACAAGGACCGTCACGATTCTACTATTCTACGAGGCTTCGCGAGAAAAAAACTAGCGACGGCCGATGCCGAGGAGCAGAAAGAGGATAAAGTAGATGACTACGGCAGCGAGACCGGTAGAGTAAAGGCCACCTTGCTCGATGCTCCGACGTTGCTCGGCAGAGGTAGGGAGAGCATCAAGGATTACCTGGATCGGAATCTCGAGGAGCTTGCCGAGGCTGTAGATACTGCGTGTAAGACCATTGAGATCCTCGTTTATCCCTGAGTAGGCGAGACCCATGTGAGCCAGGATCACGAAGATGATTAGCACGAGTACCGTGCGCAGCAGCGCCACTGCAGCTCTCCTCTCTTCGACCCCGAGAACCGCTCGCGTGGGTCGCTCGCGACGGTCAGGGCATACTATTTTCGTCTACTTCCCTCGCTTCGGGAACCTCTCCCGGATATGCTAGGAAGCGTCCTACGGTGTCCCCAGTCTTTCGCCTTCTTGAAAAGCCAGCGTTTCGCTCCCTCGGACCAGGGCCTTGTCCTCTCGGAGAGCAAGTGATTTGCCTTCTCTTCGAGAAGGTGTACCTTGGTGTTCTCGTAGCTTGTTGTCCTGTCTCTGACCGATCCTCTGTGGAAGCTGCGGCGCTCCAAAACATACGCTGTCCCCGCAACGGCGAAGCAGAACACACCGATGGTGAAGGTTGCTAGATCCCGCATTAGGACGCCTCCCGCGGCTGCCACCGCCGGGATCCACCAAAGGGCAAAGAACAGGCCGGACTCACGGGTACGCTGGTCAAGCGCCATGAACACGCCGAACACGACCCCCGCTAACGACAAGAGGAGCAGCAAAGCCCCAACCAGCACCAGCAAAATACCGACAACCGTCAGCAGAAAGCTCATCGGATTATCCTACCGGACACTATCCGAATTTTCATAGAAAGATCCTTCTTTCGGTTCTGTGCTCGAAGCTTACCGGCGGCTCATCTTCCACCGGTAAGCTTTCATCGCCGACAGGAATTCCTCCCAGCTACATGTCGGGCACTCC
>JAFAPF010000263.1 GCA_019247245.1 Rubrobacter sp.
TAACGAAGGGGATAAGGAGGCTGAGTAAGTAAACCCAGTCCCGGCGGTCCAGTAGTGCGCTTAAAGAGCTCAGCAGTAAATCCCTCTCCCCGTTTCTTCGACACAGCAATATAAAGGCCTTCTACAAGCTTTACAAGAATTTGGCACTCGCGCAGTGCATGCTCGAGTACGGGGTCCGACAACGATTTTTTCACCAGCCTCGACCGTTTTCGGTATACCCTGGCCTTTGAAAAATGGCCCTAACCCGAAGCAGCACAACCCTTGCTAGCCAACCCGGTAAACCAAGCCTAGCTATATCAAAAAGGACCGTTTTTGGTACAAGCTACAGATAGCGAAAAGGGGGGTTTTGATATGCAGCTCTTCGGAGAATCCTCCGCCAAATCCTGTCTTTTCACCTTTGAGATGAACTTGAGGAGCGGCCGCTAGGGGCGGCCGCTCCCTATGGACGCACTGTCTTTACCAAGGGGTGCCTCTGATTCTTGCTATGTACCCTACATATAAGTAACAATACTACGTCAGCATGAAAGAAAGTGGTCTAAGTTGCTCAGCTTAGTGTTTTTGATTCTAGGCTTGATTGTTGGTGCTGTACACGTCTATCTGGATAAGCGACCCCGAACGAAAGGACGAGTAGCGGAGATCTTCCTGCTGTGGTTCCTCGTAATAACCGTTGGTCTCGGAAGCGTTTTCTTTTTCATCTCTCATACGGTTTTCGCCGATACGACCGCGGCATCAGTCGGCTGGCCTGCGGACAATCCCTTTCAGAGCGAAGTGGCTGTGGCGAACCTCACTATCGCTACTTTGGGGATCCTCTGCTACTGGCTGCGGGGAAACTTCTGGGTTGCTACCGTGATCGCCTTCTGCGTTCAGTGGTTGGGTGCAGCAGTGGTTCACATCAGAGATATAGTGGTCGCAGCAAACTATGCGCCTAACAACGCAGGGATAACACTTTACTGGATATTTTAATGCCGGTGATCCTCATCGCTCTGCTAGTTTACTACCATCGTGTAAACAGAGGCGAACACGAAAGGAGCAATTCAGGAGGTCCTATGGGACAAGTTGGATAGCGCATAGCTCGTAAGTCCAGGAGGCCAGAGCTGCTTAGAATTCCGCGGCCCTTACTCATACCGCAGTGTTTCTGAGAACCACCCAGAATCACGCGAGGAGGCAGCTCAGTTTTCGAGAATGGTTTGTTATTGGCAACCCTCCTTTTCTCCTTTTCTAGGAGTATCAAAAACGGTGGTTTTTGGTACTCCAAGCTTCTCAGAAAGTCTCATTAGTTTCTTAGAAATAGTTGGCATATTGTTAGTAGTTAAGTAAGCATAGTGGGTTGCGGGAGCAAGGAGGTAGGGCATTGAGGCGCATACTTTTGGTTCTGATCTTACATTAGTGAAACACAGGGTCACAGTGTACCAAAAAGGACCCTTTTCGGTACTCCACCCATGTTTCATAAACGAACCCCTTTGGTACACCCCGCTCCCCTTCGAAAAATCAGCGGTTTTACGCGTGCAGAAGTGTTCCAAAACTCATACCAAAATCAAAGTACCGAAACTGACAAATCTTACGAGTTTTGAGACACAGGGGACTTGCTCTATGGAGCTCTCTACAGAGCTTACTAGGCTCCCAAGAACTGGCATTGAGGATTGCTGCCTCTTGTAGCTAGCATTTTGGTTGTTTTGGTTATGCTTTGGTTAACTAAGTTCTGATTAATCTTAGTTAGATTGTGCTCCAAGTCACATACACCCGCTGCTAGTCGGAGTATGTTAGAGTTGTAGCAATAACAACATCTCTCAAGGGACGCCTTGGGAGAGTGAGAGGGTCGCACAAAATGGCGCGATCAGCTGTAGCAGGGGTAGGAGCCACCAAGCTAGCTGGCTCTGCTACACAACAGCTGAAGAGCAAGAGCCACCCTATTATTATTGGGGGTGGAGCAGCACTACTGTTGTTGTTCATGGTTCTTCTGTTTTTCTTAGTCGGTCCCGCTTTTTCGCTGCCTTCAAAAGATAGAGACATTCAGTTTCTTAAGGATTACCCAGCCCAGCGGGCAGCTCTAGTACAACAGCTCAATCAGGCGACCTCGAAGGACCAGAAGGACCCGTTGCAATCCAACATAGATCGATTAGACGGGCAGGCACAAGCCGTACAAAACCGGCTGGGTGCCAATGCCACTGACGATGCTAAGCAGGCCACTAAGGACGCTAATCAAGCAGCAGCAGTTGAACAGGCCGCTAAGGCAATACAAGATGCATCATCTAAAGCATCAAATCCTACTTCTACAGCAACTTAGAGCCTGTTTGGTAAGGGTGAGGGTTAGACCTGTTTGGCGTTCCGGTGTACACAAATGACCTATTTCTAATGGCTCTCTTTGGTAGAAGCGCTTCGAAAAGTCGAGGAAGCTGCCCCGCAACAAACTAGCCTGTTCCCGTACGGTGCTGCGGCCAAAGGAACGATATCCCTTGGGTAAAAGACAGCACTGGCGGAGCCAACCAGCAACCTCTCACTGACAAGCTGTGCTCCCGATTCTTCATGACTTCCGATCCGGGTAGAGCCCGAAGGAGAACAGGCGCGTCATACGGGCCATGATGACGTAGGTCCTCAACGTGACCATCACCGCGGTAAAAACCAACGTGCGCTGCCCCTCTGGCTACTTTTATACTATGAAACGCTACGTGTGATAGTTCGATGAGGCCGATGTGTCTCGGTTAGAGCCAACAACAAGCCCTGGGAGAAGAGGCGATGCCCGAGTCAAGTCCTGAAACCATGGACGAGCGAGAAGCTCCGTTCCACACGCCGCTTTTAGTGATCGGAGCCGGACCGTATGGATTGGCCACCGCCGCCCGCGCCAAGCGCGCCGGCATTGAACAGCTCGTGGTTGGCAAGCCGATGGCCTTCTGGCACGAAAGCATGCCCACCGGAATGTTTTTGCGCTCGGGCCCCGACTGGCACCTCGACGCCGCCGGGGAGCACACGCTAATAGCATACCTGAAGGAGCGTGGGATCGATCCCTTGGAAGTCAGTCCTCTCCCGGTCGGACTGTTTATCGACTACGCTGAGTGGTTCCAAAAGAAGTCCGGCGTCGAAGTGCTGCCCGACTTGGTGCGCAAACTCTCCAAACCCGACGGTCACTTCGAGGCAACGCTGGAGAGCGGTCGACGCGTCACCGCCAGCACGGTCGTTGCCGCCCCGGGCATCATCCACTTCGCGGTCATTCCGGAGTGGGTAGAGCAGTGCCTGTCACCTGAGCGTTGGTCGCACACCAACCACCTGGTTCGATTCGACAAGTTTCGACAAAAACGCTGCTTGATTATAGGTGGGCGCCAAAGCGCGTTCGAGTGGGGTGCTCTACTAGCAGACGAGGGCGCCGAGGAGATCCATATTGTCTATCGGCATGACTCGCCGGCGTTCTCGGCGTCGGAGTGGAGTTTCGTGGACGAGCTAATGGATCTTACCCTTACGGTTCCTGGTTGGTTCCACAACTTGCCGGCCGGTGAGCGCGAGGCAATAGCCAGGCGGTTCTGGGCAGAGGGTAGGCTTAAGCTAGAGCCCTGGCTTACCCCGCGCCTAGACAAACCCTCCGTCCACCGCTGGCCGCACGCCTCAGTGGCAGCCTGCCGAGAGATCCCTGGCGGGGAAATCGAGGTAGGGCTCTCCAATGGAACGCGCCTGGCGGTACATTACGTCATCCTGGCAACCGGCTATAAGGTAGACATGACGCAAGTTCCCTACCTGGTAGGGGTAATAGACCGCTTGAAGCTCGCCGACGGATTCCCGATTTTGGATGAGCACTTCCAGTCAAGCCTTGAGGGCTTGTTCATAACAGGTTTTCCGGCCACGCGGGACTTCGGACCATTTTTCGGCTTCGTGCGCGGCTGCCCCGTGGCGGCCACGCTCATCACTGCGAGTCTGACAAAGGTGCTCAACCAGACGCAAGTTTAAGCAGTGTTGCGTAACTCTCTCCCCCGCCAACCTGCTCTACCTTTTCGGCCTTACTGCCTTATGCCCCGAACTACCTAGAAGAGATAGAAGCAGCACCCCACACCCCTTTTGACGCTAGCCTATGGGTGTCTAAGAGCCTGGTTGGCAAGGTTCACGCTCCCCTTGCCAGCCGCCTCAGCATCAAGCGAATCATGGCCACCGTGATGAACGTCTCGCTACTCTGCACCATCCGCTCGTAGTCTTTGCTCAAGCGCCGGTCCCGTATCAACCACGAAAAAGTGCGCTCTACGATCCACCGCTTGGGCAACACCTCAAAACCTTCGGTCTCTCGGTCCCGCTCAACTATCTCAAGCTTCCCTCCGCCTCGCTCCTCGCACCACCTTCTAAGCTCCTCGCCGCTGTAAGCCCCATCTGCATAGATCTTCTTCAAACGGGGCACCAGAGGATTGAGCCCAGCCAGCAGTAAACGCGCTCCTACCCGGTCCTGAACGTTTGCAGGCGGGACGTACACTGAGAGCGGAAGCCCTAGGGTATCCACCAAGAGGTGGCGCTTGCGCCCTTTGATGTTCTTGTGGGCATCGTAGCCGTTTGATCGAGCACCCTCCTCGGTAGTCTTGACGCTCTGGGAGTCCATTATTGCTGCTGATACATCGGGGTTCTTACCTATTCTGTTCCTCTCGGTTCTGCGCAGGGCCCTGTAAATGAGGTGCCACGCTCCGCTAAGACGAAATTTTCTGAAGTGATAGTAGACGGTAGACCAAGGAGGGAAGTCGTGGGGCAAAAGCCGCCAATGACAGCCGCTTTTCAAGACGTAGAAGATGGCGTCTAGAACATCGCGCAAGGAGTGGATGCGTGGTCTTCCCTCGGCTTTCGGGGTGGGTAAGATTGCAAATGGGCCCACTCCGAATGGGCCCACTCCGCATCGGAGAGGTCGCTCGGATATGTCTTTCTCATAGGGGATAGCGTACAAATCCATCCTAACCCTCACCCTTACCAAACAGGCTCTAAGTACGTGAGTACTCCTCTATTATCTCACGACTTGTAAAGCGGAAGAGTGAGTATTGTAGTGCTCGCTTTCCTTTGCAAGGGGCACTCGCACTGAAGAATTTTGGGCTTACGCCTTGTCGGCTTTCAATAACAAGGGGATTGTGTGCGGCCTCCGCAAATAGTCAAGCCACGCTTCGCTTTTCAGGCTTGACTATTTGCTCCGACCGCTCTTATTTGTCAGCTAGGAAAGCCGATGAGGTAGCTTTAGCAGCTTCCTATGATTCTCGAGCAGATCCGCCTTGCTCTTTAGCACTCCGCTGCCCTCCTCCTGTGTAGAGGTTGAAAAACACGTTCATCGCCTGCTGGTACTGTTCGAGTCCCCGTGCCCACAAATCGAGGTACGCTTCTCCGGCTTGCGTGAGGGTGTACACCCGACGAGCCGGTCCGTTCCCAGTTGTCTGCCATTGAGACTCAAGGACACCTTTCTGCTCCATCTGCCTTAACGCACGGTACATCGTGCCCGGGTTCAAGGCTTCAAACCCGAACCTCGTCAACTGCTCCATGAGTTTGTACCCATACAAGTTCGACTCGCGCAGCGTCAGCAGGATGGCTGCCTCCAGCCAGTTTCTCGGGGTGGCTAAGCCTTTCTTATTCTGTGGGGCTGGGGTTTCGGACTTT
>JAFAPF010000538.1 GCA_019247245.1 Rubrobacter sp.
GAAGATGAGGGCACGCGTCTCTTCCTCTGTGGTTTTGGGTGCAGGGATGCGACTCACCACGGCGTCAAGGACATCGATCACGCCTTCCCCGGTCTTGGCGGAGATCTTCAGGATATCGTCCTCATCTATGCCTAATAGCTCTACGAGTTCCTCGGTCACCGAGGGCACATCGGCGATGGGAAGATCGATCTTATTAAGCACTGGGATGATTTCCAGATCGTTCTCTATCGCCAGATACAGATTGGCGAGGGTCTGCGCCTGGATACCCTGGCTTGCGTCTACCACCAAGAGCGCCCCCTCGCATGCTGCAATCGCCCGCGAAACCTCGTAGGCAAAGTCGACGTGCCCTGGTGTATCTATAAGGTTCAGCGTCCACTCACCATCGTTGCGGCGGTAGATGATGCGCACAGCCTGGGCCTTGATAGTTATGCCGCGCTCTCTTTCTATATCCATCGTATCCAGGATTTGAGCCACTCGCTCTCGCTCAGAGACGGCCTCAGTAATATCTAGAAGACGGTCGGCTAAGGTACTCTTGCCGTGATCTATGTGCGCGATGATGCAGAAATTGCGCGTCTGTTCGATGCTTTGCACGCAGAAAGTTTACCATGATTGTTTACTTGTTCAGCCTATGTTACATTCTCTCGGTTAGAGCGAAATGAGATAAGAGGAGCTCAAAGAAGTGCCCACACCTTCCAAGCGCGACAAGCAAAGCCGCAGGAGATTTGAACAGAACAGAGCCGTTCGCACCCAGCTGAAGAACATCTCCAAGAACTTCTACAGGGCTCTCGGCGCCGGTGATACTGAGCGGGCCGTACAGCTCCGCGACGAGGCCCAGAAGGCTTATGACAAGGCAGCTAACAAGGGCGTTATACACACCAATAAAGCAGCCCGCAAGACAAGCCGCTTCGACAAAGCCCTCTCTAGCGCTTCTACGAGCTAAACTCCGCAGTTTTACGAAGGCGAAACGAGGTGCCTGCAGGTGCCTGCTCTACGAGCTTTAGAAAGACGAGCACGGTTCTTCTACGTCGTTCGGGAGCCCGTTAGCTAAGCTCGAGGATAGCGAGCTCTAGCTGCAGCTCTTCTCCGAGGTCGCTACCACCCTTGAGACCGCTTTCGAGTTCGAGCGTGAGGGCGAGCGCCTTTTCGAGGTCTTCCTCGCCGAGCTTTTGGGCTTGTTCTTCGAGCTTACGGGCCACAAAAGGTGGGATCTTAAGCGTACTCGCCACCTCGGAGCGGGACATGCCTGCCGCAAAGAGCGCCTTCGCTCGGGCCAGCAGACGGAACTGGCGCTGGATCATATGCACGATTCGCAAGGTGGGCTCTCCAGTACCGACGAGAGCTTCGAGTAACCCCAGCGCTTTACGCCAGTTTCTCATGCCCAGTGCATCTACGAAAGCAAAGATGTTGGATTGTGAGTCTGGTGGACATATGGCTTCCATGTCCCCCATCGTTGCCGATTCTGTAGCGTAGAGCGCAAGCTTCTCCGTCTCCCTCGCAACCCTCGTCTTGTCGTCGGAGCAGCGCGCCACAAGTTCCTCCGCCACATCTTCTGACATCACAAGCCCCAGCTTCTTTGCGTAGCCTACGGCCCAGCGGGCGAGGGCTTTGCCCGTAGGCTGCTCGAAGTTGTGTACCTCGCCCGCCTCCTTTACAGCCACGAGTAGCTTTTCGCGGGTGCCAAGCTTCGTACCGAGCATGATGAGATCCGCCTCGGGAGAAGGGTGCTTCACGTAGTCTACGATCTTTGCCTTCTGCGCTGCGTTCCAGGCACCGAGGTTCTTGACCAACACAAACGTGCCTTCACCGAAGAGCGAGTTGGAGTTGCAGGCCGAGATGATCGCCTCCGGGCTGCTCTCAGCCGCGTCGTAGATTTCGGCAGGCCGACTCTTGCGGAGTTTCTCTACACCCCGTGCTTTACGCTCTTCGTCGTCGCCTAGCAGCAAGTAGACGCCCATGCAACTATTCTAGCTCCAACCCGCGGCGACGAGCGCGGCCAAAGTGCCACCCAGACAATGACGATATACTCTTAGGTTTTACACCTCGTACAAATGAGGGGCTCGGCTTTCCCGAACAAAATATACAATCCCAAGTAGCTACACTCTGCTTCAAGGATAATAGCGGATTGAAGACCGCCGATTTGATCCCCCAACCGCTATAGTAACTCTGGGAACAGCCATAGTTCGGTTCCCTGGCAGGTAATAACACTATGTGATTAGCAACGGCGGCAGGAAGCATAGGAGTGGATTCAATGGCGGATAGATGGGCACTGCGATTCGGTGAGATCAGCGGTATCCTATTCGTGGCTCTACTAATCCCTGGCATCTTTATAGGTCACCCCGACGTGCATATCTCCACTACCCCGTCGAGAGGCAACTGAATACAAGTAGCGTTAATACTGCCCTTGCGACGTACCTCGTAGGTACACTCAAAGTCTTGCTGTGCCAACTCGGCGGCCCTATCGGCGGCTGATTGCATGTCCTGATGACTTTCAACGAAACGCTCCATACACATCACGCGGGATATCTTACCGGAACACTTCCACCTTGTCCCTCTGCCGCTAACACCGCAAGTATGACATAGTGCGATAAAGCCTGTGTCCAGAAAGCTGCCGCTGCCCCTAGAGGAAGTCTCATACACCAGTGGCGGAGCCCGCCTTCTACACTACTTTTTGTTGCCAAGTATACCAAGCACATCCTGAGAGCAGTGCTGCGTCGCGTTCCAGCCGAGATAGCCCCGGCGCACTGGCTCCGAGCGGGTGGCGCTGGAGTTACGCGCTCTTTTGTTGCTACGTACCCAAAGTGGCTGGACAGTTCTAAAGCTTAACTCCAGGATTAGACACTCTATTTTCAAGCTGTTAAGGCACTACACATCTAGCATAAGCAGCCTCAAGTAGAGCATAGTAGATATGGTTTTGGCTGCCTAGCTATGTATAGTCCTTTGCAGGGTCTGAGAACCTCAACTAGGGTTATAAACCCTTGTTCTCTCCCACTCCGACCTATCTCTGTACCTGATAAGGAGATATACAAGATGGGTGAACAAGACGCCATACTCGAAGAGGCTGTGGATAACCTCTCGGAAGCAATCCAAAGAATCAGGGCTACCCGAAACAGGTTGTGGTCGCCAGGTGTTGAGGATCATCCCAACTATAGGGATCTCCTACACCGTCTGAGCACAGCGCTTGCGATGACCGAGGCCGCTCATCTAGAGGCTCAGCGCAGGTGGCGGAACAACAACCAGTAGTGGCAGCTCAAGTGAATTACCTCGGTTTGACGTAACCAGCTCACGCTGCCGAAGCTTCTCCAGCAGCCATATCTCGCGGTTGTCGAACTATACTCACACGTGCCTTCGCGCCGGTACGCGCAGCTACACCAGGGCATCTTGTAGGGGATTCACAGTGCCTTCTTCCTATCTCGACATAGGCTGAGAGTAAGACATGCTACTTTAGCGTGTCCTGCATCGCTTTTTCGGCTTCGATCTGCATAGGCTGGATAAGACGAGGCTGTAGATGTCAAACATCAGACGAACAGGTTGAAAGGGAAGTTGGAGCAATTGCGAAGGCTCCTAAATTAACGACTACTTTGACCTCCATGCGACCCCTACGCAGAACCGTTCTGAGCCTGTTAAGCTATTCTTGTTGAAAATCAGGTTAGGCGTGGGATAAGGCCTGTATAAATAGCCTTTAGGACCTAGGATCAGTGGAGCCGACGGGGCTCGAACCCGTGACCTCCACGCTGCCAGCGTGGCGCTCTCCCAACTGAGCTACGGCCCCAAAGCGTCAAGAGTATAGGTACATGATGGCCCTATGTCAATGATTAAATCGCGCGTGCTCTTAGACGCGCCGGATCTGCTCCTCCCAGCGTTCTTGAGGAGCGCTACGCCAGAGGGACTCCAAGCGGTAGTAGTCGCGGGCCTCATTGGTAAAGATGTGAATGACCACATCGAGGAAGTCGAGACTAATCCAAGCCGAGCCCTCGTCAACGCGCCGTGAGCGAGGCTTATAGCCCACCTCGTTCATCTTCTCCAAAACTTCGTCTACTATGCGCCGTGTCTGCCGTTCAGTTTCGGCACTTGCTACCACAAAGTAGTCTGTATAGTAGACAGCCTCTCTGAGGTCTATAATTAACACGTCCTTGGCGAACATTTCGGCTGCTGCCCTGGCCGCCGTCTCCGCCATGTGACGGGTGAGCTCCAAGCCCTCCCGGACTCCATTCACCTGCCCTTGGATCGTGGGCTCGTCGCGGTTCATGCTTCCTTACTCCTGCTCAAACTCCCCTCCGATCCTGCTGAGCTTTGTTTACCTCTTCTTGCACCGTACAGCCCTCCGTCGTAGATGATTTCGCGCACCCCATCGGGTACCAAGTATCGGATGCTCTTGCCCTCTGCCAGTATCCGACGGATACCCGTCGCCGAAATGTCTACTAGTGTGCACTCGACGGGGATGACTTTGTCGAAGTTTTCGAGCGCCTCGGCGAGGTGATCCAGGTCGGCGACGTCGTAGCCAGGTCTCGCCGCCGCTACCATCGCGGCCTCCTCGAGGAGCCTGTCGGGCTCCTTCCAAGAGAGGAGGTTCGAGACCTCGTCAGCACCGGCGATAAAGAACCACTCGTCTCCTTCGTGGCGCTCTTTGATGAGCGGTACTGTCTTGACGCTGTACATTGGCCTTCCGACGTCGATCTCTACACGATCCACGCAGAACTTGTCGTTGCCTCCGATAGCAGCCTCGACCATGCTGAGGCGATCCTCGGGGGAAGCCTTGATGCTGGAGGCCGGTTTATGCGGGGGTACACCACCAGGCACAAAGATCACGCTCGCGAGCCCGAGGGTTTCAGCAACCTGCTCGGCGATTACAAGGTGGCCTTGATGAATAGGATCGAAGGTCCCGCCGAAGATGCCCATCTTCCTCATCGACTTCACCTGAAGCCGAACTCGATCTCGCCGATTCGGACTTCGTCGCCAGGCTGTGCTCCAACCCGTTTGAGCATAGTCACCACACCCTTCTTCTCCAACTCCCGCTGGAACCTCTCGACGCCCTCGGGACTCTCCCAGTCGGTCCTAAGAGCGAGCCGCTCGACATTTTCGCCGGACACCTCGTATTTGTGCTCCTCAACTTTCTCAACACGCAAACCTTTACGAGTGGGCCGGAAGGTGCGGTGCTCCGCGACACTCTTGGTTCTGGAGATGGAGATACCCTCCTGCTCGTCTAAGGCTCGTAATCGCTGCTCGACAAAGTCCTGCAACCCTTCTACACCCTGCCCGGTGAGTGCCGAGACCTGCGGTACTTCGGGAAAAGCGTCACGCAGATACCATTGCAGCTCGTCATCTAAAAGATCAACCTTGTTAAGTACCACCATCGTTGGCTTTTTCGAGAGCCCAGCTGCGTGAAGCTCAGCACGCAGGGTAGTCTCCGCCCCCTCGGGATCTTCCGAGGCATCTATAACGAGCGCCAACAGGCGAGCCCGGGCAACGTGTCTCAAAAAACGGTTCCCCAGGCCTCGGCCTTCGCTAGCACCGGAGATTAGACCAGGAATATCTGCAATCACGAAGGTCTCTAGGTAAGATTTCTTGTCGACCACCCCGAGCTTGGGAGTAAGCGTGGTGAAGGGATAAGCGCCGACCTTCGGTCGGGCAGCGCTCAAAGCGGCGAGTAGCGAGGACTTCCCCGCGTTGGGAAGTCCGACGAGTCCCACATCTGAAAGTACCCTAAGCTCAAGCCGGATTTCCCGCTCCTCACCAGGTAACCCCTTCTCCCTGAAAGCTGGGGTACGTCGGGTTGAGGTCGCAAAAGCAGCATTGCCAAGCCCTCCACTTCCACCTTTAGCTGCAACGAACTCCTCACCTGGTTGGGAAAGGTCGGCGAGCAAGCCGTCTTCGTCGTAGACGAGGGTCCCGACGGGGACGTCTAGAATCACGTCGGCACCCTTCTCGCCGGTGCGGTTGTTGCCCGAGCCATGGCGACCGCGCCCAGCCTTGACAACCTTGCGACGGACGTAAGGTTCGAGTGTCTGAAGGTCTTCGACGGCACGAAAAACTACCGCCCCGCCGTCACCACCGCGACCGCCATCCGGGCCGCCGTGGGGCTTGTACTTCTCGCGATTAAAAGAGACGCTGCCGTCACCACCGTGACCTGCGCGAACTACAAACCAGGCTTCATCGATGAACTGCAATGGGGCTAAGAACCCACAGTTCCAATGTTCAGGCCGTAGCCTCCAGCGAATCTTCGGCAGTCATCTCGATGACATTCGCAACGCTCTTGCCGCGGGACTTCGTGAAGTTCACTCGACCCGAG
Organism: Rubrobacter sp.; assembly: GCA_019247245.1. Classification (GTDB taxonomy): domain Bacteria; phylum Actinomycetota; class Rubrobacteria; order Rubrobacterales; family Rubrobacteraceae; genus Rubrobacter_F. The sequence continues at coordinate 6,287 of JAFAPF010000538.1, forward strand.
ACCTTGGCGAAAAGCGTATCATCGGAACCCCTGCCGATGTTTAACCCCGGGTAGACCTTGGTGCCACGCTGACGAACGACGATGCTCCCAGCCGAGACCAACTGGCCACCGTATACTTTCACGCCAAGCCGCTTACTTGCTGAATCTCGTCCGTTCCTCGATGAGCCCCCGCCTTTTTTGTGAGCCATTTCCTAAAACCTCCAGTAGCTTGATCCGGGTCTGTGCTTGGCGATGACCGGTCTTTTTTCTGTGATTTTTCTTGGGTTTATATTTATATACGTAAATCTTCTGGCCTTTGAGCTGCTCGAGTATCTCTACCCTTGCCGCCCCGGTAGAGAGGTCAAGGTCGTTCCCGTCGGCAACCAACTTAACCGGCAACTCCACCGAGTCTCCAACCTCGCCAGGAAGGCGATCCACGACCAGCTCCTCGTTTTTACCAGCACGGTACTGCTTACCGCCTACTTCTATTACCGCAAACATACGAAAGCTCCCTATCGCTTAGCAAACTCAATTGCACGTTCGAGAAAGTGTCAACGTGCCGCGACCTTAGTGTTTAGTATACCCGTTGAACCCCCCAACGACCAGCGACGGTCCTTTTAATCACGAACGCTTTGACGAGCGTGCTACTGCCGCCAAGTTCCGCCCTGTCTCCGGCCCCTGCTTACGGTGCGAGAAGAACAGGTCTGGTCTACACCCTGTGCAGAGTCCCAAGTCGTATACTTCCTCGACTCCTACCTCCTCAAGATTTCTTCGGATTGCCACCGGCAGCGAGAGGTATCGGCCTTCCACCACCTCCGACCCGAACCTCTCTGCAAACCTGCTGGCCAGCTCCTTGGAGACCTCGTAACAGCATCCCTGAATACAGGGTCCGATGTAGGCTCGTACGCTGCCCTCGCTCATCTCTCGGACAGTTTTACCGGTGATCTCCGCCAAGGTGCCACGCCACCCGGAATGCACCATACCTACATCCTTATCTCCGATGAGCGCTACCGGGACGCAGTCGGCGACAGCAACCACCAATGAGAAGCCCTCTTCGTCCGTTATCAGAGCGTCGGCCGATTCAGCGAATCCAGCCTCGCTCACCCTAGCAACCCCGTCCCCGGCAACTTGACGCACCCAAGCCGATGGGCGGCCATCCATCGCACTACGTATACGGGCCAGGTTTTCGGTGACAGCGTCAGGCTCATCACCAACCTTGGTGGAGATGTTCAAGGAGTCGAACGGAGGTTCAGAGACGCCACCCTTGCGAGTGAAGAACCACACCTGGGCTTCCACAGGCTCAGGCTCCGGCGCTACGTACACTACGCTACGAGTAGAGTTCTCTGTCCAAGCCTCGCTTTGTACCTGTTTGTTCATATCAACTTTTCTCCTTGTTTCACTGCTCGTATACGATTGTGCGCTTACGACGCAAAAGGTTCTCACCCGCTATTCAAGAAGGAGACATATAGGCAGGTCGAGGTTCTAAACCTCTAAGGAGCTTTTTCTGATGTTTCCCTCTCGAGTATAGGCCTTGTATAAAGGCGTACGTCATCAGAAGTGAGACAACGCCCAGTAGCCAAATCGAACTGCCAGCCGTGTACCATGCAGGTTAGTACGCCTTCTTCTTCTTCTCCAAAGCGTGTCAGATCGGCCTTCAGGTGGGGACAGTTTCGCTGGACTATGAAACCGGCGCACTCCCAAAGTTGTCGTACTGGCGCCGATTGTGCATAGTAAGAT
>JAFAPF010000339.1 GCA_019247245.1 Rubrobacter sp.
CAAGATCGCCGAGGTGAATCGGCAGAGATCCAGGGCGCAGGACCTAGCGATAGAGCGCCTGCTAGACCACGACGAACTCAGGGGCAAGCTCTCGCTGCTCTGGAGGAGGCCCGCGAGGCAGCGCGAGGCAAGCTAGAAGCCCTCCAAGGGCGCATATCGAAGATTGCGGAGCTGGAGCGCGACGCCAAGGCGCTGATGGAGCACTACACCAGCTTGGTGCCTGAAGCAGTCGACGCCCTCACCTCTGAAGAGCGACATCACGTCTACAAGATGCTCAGGCTTAAGGTCGTCGGAGGTCCAGAAAGCTCCCTAGAGGCGAGTGGGGAATTCGGGGAGAGCTTCTCTAATTAGTAATTTAGAAACATTACAGTGCCTAGGGTTAGTTACACAAGACAAGAAAGAAGGGGGCAGAGCCTGTATCCCAGCGGTATACCAAAAAGGGCCCAAATTGTTGAAGAAGTCGGTTGTAGGCGATATATGGACTCCAAGACATGGTTTGAGCCCTCGAAAATGACCATGTTGCAGCTAAACGGGAGGCCAGAATGGGGCACCAAAGAGTTTTTCAACAGGCTCGGTCGTTTTTGACGCATACATAAGAAGCAGCTTGGGAAGAGTTAGAAACTTGGGTGTCAGGCTAGCGTATATACCACAAAAGGCAGGTCTAAGAACTCCATATGCTACCGACCAGGCGTTGTGAATCACAACCAAGCTAACAAGCTGATAGAAGGCGGCGAGATTAGGGGGTAGAAACTACTGGCCCAGAAAATAACGGGCTAGAAAGGGCATTTGACAATCCGGTTAAAGCGCTAGCTACGAGCCTCATGACGCGCCGGCAGCTGCTGCGATTGATTGGTGGAGCTGTCGCGGGTGCTACTTTGGCTTCTATCCCGGTAGGCTGTGCCCAGCAGAAGCCATCCGGCGACGTAAATACATCACAACCGCGCCAGGAACCTATGCCACAGTGGGACCAGGTATTCCAAGAGGCGTTGGGTAATTCTGCTATAGGCTACTATTACGCTGTGGCCCAAAACGGCCAAATTGTGAGTGAGGGCGGACAGCATTTCACGCGCTCGGCACAAGAGCAGCGAAATTCTGGCACCATGTGGTCATCGGACTCACGAATTAACTTAGCCAGCGTATCCAAATCAGTTACGGCTATAGCATACTTGAGTCTGTATCAGGCCGGCGTCCTCCCGCTTACCTCTTACTTCTATCCGTACCTTGCCAGCAGGGTACCTAAGGTAAACCCTGGTGCTGATAGCGTAACGGCGAAAGAGTTACTCAACATGACAAGCGCTATGGTCCGCGACGGGAGCCTCAAGGGTGACTTATGGACGTTCCTAAGCGCGTATCTTCAGAGAGGGTTGGTCAAGGATGCTACACCAGGCGTGACCTACACCTACTCAAACACGAACTTCACCATCCTCCAAGGACTCATCGAGCAAGCCGTCACCGACTTGCCGCCGCCTCAAAACGAGCCATCCTACACGCGTTATGTAGATTACGTCCAATGAGCAGTGCTGGCGCCAATGGGTATTGACATCAACAAATTCACTGCCAAGCCCGATCCTCGTCCAACCGCTACACTGTATATTATAGTGGAGCAGATGACCTCACTGCAGGTTACTATTGGCCACCTTTCTCGTTCATCGCCCCTGGCGGCTGGGTAGCAAATGCCGGTGAGTTGCTGACGTTTTTGATCGGCGTGCGGAATAACGCAGTTCTCTCAGCGCAGTTGACCGACCGCATGTTTACCGAGAATTTGGGCTGGTACACTTGGAATGGCAAGTACGGCCAGTATTTATCACCACAACGGTGGTTTATTCGATGGCGCCAACCCCCGACAAGGATTGAGTACAGGAGTCGTTCACTTCACCAACGGCTATGATGCCGTATTGCTCACGAACTCGCCGTATAAGGGCACTATTAAGTTGATGGTACAAGCCTTCGAGGCTACATAAGCAAGCGCTGCTGCCTAACTAAGAGCGCATTTCAAAACCTTGCCGGACACAGTGAATGTAGCGGATAGAAGGAGATATTTGGTGGATATTTGCCGATTTGGGTTATCCACCCATCTCTACCCCAGCGCTCCTACGAGTGTTTTGAGTAATGCGTTCCTAAGTAATATCAGGTAGACAACAAAGCCGGACTTACAAACAAGGAAGACTCTCATGGTTGGTCTTAGGCGTGTAGGACTGTACATTGCCTCCTCGTTCGGCATCTCCTAGGCGGTTGACCTTCTCATCTACTTCACGGGCGGGCTAGTCACCGCCCTGGCGGGGCCACTGGTTCCCACCCTATAACACCACGCTGAAGGAAGTGAGGAAGCTATAAATCTGCGCCTGTAGAAGGTGGGGTGCTGAGCAGGTGTGTCTCAAAGCAGCAACAGGCAAGGGCATTCGCAGAAGGGGGATTCTCCGACCAGCTCTATTCCAAAAACGACCATTTTTGAGCACAAAGATGAAAAGCGCAAAGCTTGGTACAAGCGAGTAGCAAAAAGCGCAAAATAGTCCATTTGGGTCATACGCTAACCTCCCAACTACCTGTATCTTTATGGCTGCTCTTGTAAGTAATTTCTAGATGAAACAAAGGAGGGGCTGATATGGAAATTATCGAGCGTATCGCCGAGCGCTACGACGTACACGAGATGCCGTTGGGTAAGGTCTACCGCTGGTCTCCTGAGCAGGTCTTGCTCAGGTGTAGTAAGTGCGGTAAGACAATGACCTACAAGAAGGCAGAGATTACTGAGTTCGAAGGGTTTCGCTGTGAATGTGGTAACGACAACACAGCGCGTGTCCGCGAGGAGCTGGTCCTTCGGCTGCTAGATGAAGAGTATGAAGCTCATCATCACCCCTGGCGCTACTGGCACTCGGAGGAGAGCGAAGGAATACCCGCTTGACCTTTTAACTACCTTGCGCTGGTCGGGCCGATACGCCCTGATGATAAGAGAAGGGCCGGATGGGGAGAACATGTACCAGATGTTGGTCGAGACCCGGTCCTTCTTCTCCGCATGAAACGATAGACATCAGCGGGTAGACAAACAAGATCTACCTTACTCACCATCAAGCAGATTGCATCGTTGCATCGTAGGCATCGCTAAACGCAACCTATAATCGAGAGCTACTCAAACTCAGTCAGTGCTCTGAAGATGTGCAACATCAGGTTACCGCTACTTGTGCTGATTTAGCTAAAGAAAGCTGTCTCCGGTCTGAAGTAATGCTGTACTTACCCTAACTTTGTATTGAATTCGAGTAAGCTCTCTACCGAGGGTATAAGGCACATTACGTACACCAGCTCCACTTCATCTCGGGCATACTCTTGCCCAGCCAGGTATGGAAGCGTAGCTCTGTATCTCTTGTGTTTTGGAACCTATCTGGATAGTTGCGGTGGTTGGGCAGCACTTGCTATTAGCTGCGCACGAGGCCTTTATGACTACTGCGTGTCCGTCATTCGCCGTTCACCTCTCAGGTCGTTCATTCGTTCCGTACTCACCGCGTGTTCCAAGTCCCATCTTTCTTTATGTAACCGAGGTGAATGTGATCCTTATGATGCTCTAGCTCATCTTCGTTCAGAATCCAACCCTCCTCGCTCGAACCTCCGAGAGCCTTTACCCAGTCTTCGGGGCCGATGATCTGGTCGGGTCTCTCTTGCGGAGGGATACGGGAGATGATATCGCCAATGTCCAACACGTGCGGGTCCGTGCCGTTACCCCGTACCGGTTTGCCGTCTACTCTGCGTATATCGACGGCCCGTCCATAGTAGTGGGTGTTCGACAGGCCTGCATCCGGATAGCCGTCGGGTATGAGTGGACCGTCGGGGACGCCCGGCAAGAAGTAGTGCCCCGCTTTGAAGGCGTCGACGCAGATCCGATGCGCATTCGCTATGGTTTGAAGGGTGGCTACGAGGCGCTCGTCCACGACGCCCCCCTTGAGGTCCTCTATCGCTCTCGGCGAAGCCTCGAAGTTGCGGGTTTCCAGAAGCTCCTTCGCTCCACCGCTTACGCCCTCAGCAGCCCCTTCGCGGCCCGCCGTGCACGGCCCCAAAGCGAACCTTCCAAGGTCGCCAAAGACGAGCAGAAGTACCGTGCAGCAGAGCAAAACGATGGCAACCACGATAGGGACCAGCCGAACGGAGCTTCGCTTCTTGTTCAGGCGGCCCATCGCTGCCCCGGCCTCTCCTCACAGAACAGCTGCGTGATCGGGCTTGTCCCGCCGTACCTGGAGAGATGTGCGAGAAGTGTCAATGAGCATCTAAAGGGTTATCATCCACTCTAGCTTTCGCCACCTGGTTC
>JAFAPF010000539.1 GCA_019247245.1 Rubrobacter sp.
CATCCTCAACGCGCTCGTTCCCGGTTCTTTATACTGAGCTCTGGAATGCCTGATGCCTATTGCACAAGGTCACGAGCGTGGCGCGTCTATCTCGCACTGGGGGTTCCCGCTGTCTGCGGGTACCTCGTGCTGCCGGATACGGCCGTAAAAGCTCTAATCTTATACACTGCTATCGCCCTCTCTGCAGTAGTGGCCATCGTGATCGGCACTTGGATAAACCGTCCGGCCCGTCCACTTATCTGGTACCTGTTCGCGACCGGCCTGCTGATGCTCACCATCGGCAACACGATGTTCAGCTTCTATGAGTACATCTTGGAAATCGACCCTTTCCCCTCCCTAGCCGACGCGCTATACCTCGGTGGTTACCTGCCGATCACCGCTGGCTTGCTGGTTCTGGTCCGATGCCGCACCCCTGGCGGGGACCGGGCCAGCTTCTTGAACGCTGCGATCTTCACGGCCAGCCTAGGCTTGTTGGCCTGGATTTTCTTGATAGCACCGTACGTCTGGAACTCTTCGCTGTCGGCGCTCGATCGCTTGGTCCTAGTAGCTTATCCACTCGCCGACATGCTGCTGCTCGCGGTCTTGGCCCGCTTCATGTTCACACCAAGCACGCTTACCTTCGCGTACTATCTACTCCTCATGAGCTTCACAACGATGCTAGCTTGCGACGTAGCATTCGCCACTACAGAGCTTGCGGGCACCTTCGAGAGTGGTGGCCTTATCGACGCCGGGTTCCTATTCTCCTACATACTGGTGGGTACCACCGGCTTGCATCCGACCATGGCAACGCTATCTGAGCCGGTATCTGAGCGAAAGGTAAAGTTCTCGCGTACACGCCTAGCTCTGCTCGTCGGAGCCTTGCTGGTGGCGCAGACGGCTGTCGTGATCCAGGCAACAAGCGGAGCGCAAATCGATGTTCCGGTAGTAATAGGAAGTTCGGTTGTGCTGTTCTCGCTCGTCGTGGTCCGCGTATGGGATGTCCTGCGCACTCTGATGAAGGCTTTGCGCGAGCAGAAGTGGGCCCAAGACGCGTTGCGCGAAAGCGAGGAACGCCTTCAAAGCCTGGCCAACGCAACCTTTGAAGGTATCATCGTAAGTGACGGGGGTGAGATCCTAGAGGCGAACGAGACCTATGCCACAATGCTAGGGTACGATCTCCCAGAAGTCATTGGCAAGTCCGTGCTGGAACTTATCGCACCCAAGTTCCGCGCTCTGGCTCAGCAAAACATCTTTTCGGACTCCGAAGAGCCTTACGAAGTCGTCGCCCTTAGAAAGGACGGTACACCTCTCAACCTCGAAGTACGAGGAAAAGCGTCTTCGTACCAGGGGCGCGCCGTCCGCGTGAGCGCGGTACGCGACGTCACCGAGCGTAAGGCTTTCGAGCAACAACTGCAGCACCAAGCGTTCCATGATCCTCTAACCAATTTACCGAACCGAGTCTTATTTCAGGACCGCCTCAAACATGCCTTGGCAAGGCTTAACCGGCGAGAGGGTAAGGTTGCGGTTCTGTTCATGGACCTCGACAACTTCAAGGTGATAAACGACTCCCTAGGTCATGCAACAGGAGACCAGCTGCTCGTCGCGGTAGCAGGACGCGTCTCTAGATGTCTCAAGCCGGGAGATACGGCCGCTCGCTTAGGAGGCGACGAGTTCACTATCTTGCTTGAAGAAGTTACGCACATAAGCGAAGCAGCTCAGGTTGCAGAGAGAATAGCGGAGAGACTAAAACCCTCCTTCACAATCGAGGGACACGAGCTGTTTATCACCACCAGCATAGGGGTGGCCTTTGGTGAGTCTCCTGCGGATGAGCCGGGAGAGCTGCTGCGCAAGGCTGATCTGGCAATGCACTGGGCCAAGTCTGAGGGCAAAAACCTCTACGAAGTGTTCGATCCGGTCATGAACGCTCAAGCTCTAGAACGCTTATCGTTAGAGAACGATCTCAGGCAAGCTCTCGAACGAGATGAACTCAAAGTTTACTATCAACCCATGGTGCAGCTGGCTGCCAACCCTCGGCAGCGCATTAGATCTAGAGGAAGCCCAGCGATACTTGCTCCATCGGGTACCAAGGGACTGGAGATCGTAGGGATAGAGGCGTTAGTACGCTGGGAGCACCCTGAGCGCGGCCTGACGCTACCTCGGGAGTTCATACCAATAGCGGAGGAGACCGGCTTGATCGCGCCGATCGGGCAGTGGGTGTTGGAGGAAGCGTGTCGTCAGGCGAGGATGTGGCAAGAGCAGTACCCCACCGAGCCACCGCTAATGATTAGCGTAAACCTCTCATTAAGACAGTTGCAGCATCCCACGTTGGTCCAAGACATTGACCGAACCTTACAAGAGAGTGGGCTCGATCCACACACTCTGGTTCTTGAGATCACGGAGAGCGTTGCGATGAAGGACGTGGAATCCACTGTCGGTTTGCTCCAGGAGCTCAAGGACTTGGGGATAAAGCTAGCGATCGATGACTTGGGGACAGGGCACAGCTCACTGAGCTATCTTATCAAGCGCTTCGGGATAACCTTCGTGAAGTTTGATCGATCGTTTATTGAGGAGCTAGGAGAGGATGACGAGCTTAAGGTGATACTATCATCAATGATCAACCTCTTGCATGCCCTAGGCTTGCAGGCAATTGCCGAAGGGGTAGAAACCATCGAGCAATTTACTCAGCTGTCGAGCCTTGGATGTGACATAGCTCAAGGAAACTACTTCTCAGAGCCGCTCTCAAACGAAGCAGTACGCGCACTGCTCCAAACACGCGTCCACTAGTAGAGTGAACCCCTCTGCTGAGTCTGCAGGTAACAAAACCGCATGACACCCAGAACAAGCTAATAAATAGAGGAAATAGCCGAAAGGAGATAGCCGCGAGATTTAGGTAGCTAGATACCCTTGCCCTCTTCTCTAGGCTTTTCACAGACCTTGATCTGTCGATCGCGAGCTTGTCGGCTTGGTATGTTGAGGATCGCTGGGTTGGTAATCCATACTCTGCAAACGCTCTCTCATCATGCTTAGGAAAGACTCTGTGTCGTTTAGATGCGGGAACGGCTGGTCCTTTGGTGCCATCACTCCCAGAAACTCGCATAAGGGCTCCCAGCCCTCCTTTACCTCGTACACTAGCAGCCGGTCAGAGGGCACATACTCCTTGACCTCTTTATTGTGGTGCTTGAAAACCTCGATAGCATAGTGGCGGTCTTCAAAGTTTCCACCAAAGGTTCTTTCCCATACAAGCTTCTCGATCATTTGGGGAGGACGGCCTACAGCTGCGGGAATTCGGGTAGATACCTGACGTGGGCCTGAATAGATGGTGTTCTTGGTGCTTTCGTACCATTTCTCAGGATCCCGAACAGTAAGTAGTACCTTCGCCTCAGGGTAAACTTCCATGAGTTCTTTGTAGAAGGCGGCTGCAGGCCAGTCTACGGTCGCTTGGTAGCCTGAAAACAGCTTCTTCCAGTCTACAGGCCCTCCTTGGGCGGCAGCACTCCACAGCTCTATATGTGCAGGGTTTTCGAACACCTCAACCATGTGGTAGCAGGGCCCGTAGCCGAGTTCTTCCAGTGCTACCTTAAGAGACATGGTGCCCGTTCGTCCGAAACCAGCCCCGATTATCTTCACAAAGCGTCTCCTCTCACTCACGTCTAGGCTTCTATAACATACCTTAAGAATCACTCCTCCTACAGCGGTGTCCAGTCCATAGTTATTGAACCAATAGACGGTGGCAAGTCGCCTATGATCTACTCACACGTCTCGTTAGCCTCTTCAGCAATCTGTGCTTGTTGCAATATCAGTGCAATACGCTGTAGGTTGCAGGAAGACCAACCTTTCGGAGACTGTTAGTGGTATCTCGGTATCTAGAGACTTTCAGGGACAGTATTTTGAGGCAAAAAGGAGTCGGGGCACGACCGGAATCTAGCGGACGGCTCGGGATCATCTCGCGCCAGAGGCAGAGAGGATAGCGGAGCTAAGGGCCAGGAGGATGTATCACCTAAACTACCCGTCCTTCACCTGTATTTCGTTTGCTGGCACTGCTTCGTTTGCTGGCACTGCTATGTCCTCATGCTCTCCATTTGCCTTGGTGCACCAAGGGTGAAGATGGCGCTTCCTAGCACACCAATGCCCCCAACACAACGCTCCTAATTGCGATCGTGTGCTCTCAAGCTCCGTAGTAGCTCCATGACCCCGACGACTTCTTCATCCTTCTCGTCGAGGCGATCAGCAAGAGTAAGCCTCTCTCCGCACCCACACTCAAATACGGTGCGCCGCTCTGAATACCAGTCTTCTTCTTGACCCAGAAGGATCATCTTCTCCCCGCACAGGCACCTAAGGACTATGCGCTTCGAGCAAAGTACGTAGTGCTCCGGCTCTCGCTCTGAGCCCGAAAAATGTCGCATGTGCAATCCCCCTCTTCATCTCTGCGCCATGTTTATACAAGGCTAACTTTACACATTCGCATGGTCAGCACAACGTGAAGCCTGTTCAACTTGATGTAGCTTATGCTTTACCCACAATACCTTAAAGGCTAAGCTAAGAGTTAGCTTAGTATGACATCTCCTTTAAGGAGTCTAACCCTCCTACATGTGCGAGATGGCTCTCTTCCTGAGCGGTGAGGCTCTCTATTAGAGTAGGATACCCAATGTGGAAGAGAAGCGGATTAGTATCATAAAACCGAGGAACTTCGACGAAGCTCAAGCTTTGGCCGATTGCCTCAAGAGCCAGCAGCCTGTGATCCTGAACCTTCAGCAAGCCGATGGAGAGCTCTCAAGGCGGATCGTAGACTTCTGCGCTGGACTCACCTATGCGCTGGACGGTCAGCTACAGAGTATTACCAGTGGCCTTTTCCTGTTGACGCCACGTAACGTGATAGTCTCGGCTAAGGAACGTGAGCGGCTCGTCGAGGGAGCGTTCTTCAACCAGCTTTAGGTCAAGAACATCTACGCTGCTGCTCACCTTGTTTAGAGAATACGCATACCTCCTGGCCAGAGCTACTATCCTCCGGGCAATGCTGTGCAAAGTTTCCGCGAAGATCAAACCCAACCAGACAGTAATGCCCCTTCTGACTATCATCTAACGTAGTATGCCTTCTAGGAAGCCGCGTCGAGATCACCCTCGATGCCTATAGCCATTTGCCGCCAACCATACAGGAAAGCGCCATTCGCGCCCTCGAAGAGGCTTTGGAACAAGGATCCCAGGCAAGAAGAGGGCCAGGGAACCCCTGACCCTTTTTGACGCTTAGACTGCCTACTCTTAGTGGTTAGTCTTGAGCCTGGAGCTTCGCGTACGCCTACCTACTACTATGTGCAGTGACCCGCCCAGCAGCGACTTTTTCAACAGGCTCACTGCTACTAGCAGCCTTGGGGCCCCTACAGCGTTAGGTGCAGGAAGCAAAGGTGAACCGGGATCCTTCATAGGTCTCTAGCCGCTGGCCTCCTATAACCCAGCTGAATAAACCTTACGGCCTCCCCTCCCTAACCATCGCCTCGTAAAGCTCGTCGGGGTCGAAGTGTTCGGCAAGTACGCGACCAGCGGCTTCTATCTCCACCGGCACCGTCAAGGTGTCCCTTTGGAAGCCTC
>JAFAPF010000547.1 GCA_019247245.1 Rubrobacter sp.
TTCCTGTATCGCTTTGTGCGCATAGCGCATCCGCCCAAACCTACTACCGAAGCAAAAACAAACCGTAATACCGAATCTAGCTAAAGGTGGTGCAGACGACTTGCTTTGGCAAGCCTAATGGTGTGTCGCCTAATGGGGATTGTCCAGCTAAGCATGCATCATAAACTACCCTTTTCGGTACACTATTTGCAGCGTACTGAAAAGGGGTGTTATTGACATTCTCTTCCGGTTCGCTCGACTTACAGAAGCAAGAGCACAGCCTTTATTTTCCAACTACGAGGGTGCGCGCCAACATGTCCCCCAACCGCTGTGTCTTCCCGCTAAAACTCATCGTCAACAAGCCCACTATGCCCGTAACCCCCCATATTACGGTCTCAATATCATTAGCATCTGGCCCTACAGAGAACCTGGACAGCCCAATGTACCCTAACACGTATACGACGAGGAGTAAGCCCGAAACCACCAGCCGCGGAAGGTTCCTCTTGATCGCAACTCCGAAGCCTCCGACTTGGCCGGTGCTCTCGCTAACGACCTTTATCCCCACAATCCGCTTCCCTATGGTTTGCCCATCATATCCTTCTAGGCCTATGAAGTAGATCGGGCGAAGTAGCCCCTGTAACGCTAATCCGAATAGTGCCGCATCTAGCAGGGAGCGTCCCAGTTCTACAGGAGGAGTGCCTTGCTGGGCGGTAACCACAGGCAAGTTTGGGAAGATTAAGGAGAACACCCAGAAGAGCATTCCGAGCGCGATCCCAAGTACGAAGTAATCTATTACGACAGCCGAGATCCTCCGACCTATTACTTGGACATCTAACGGCCTGGCTTGTTGCGTTTGAGTACTCACATCTACCCCTTTTCTTTGCCACTTTTACCGAAGTCAACGGTGCCTACGACTTGGCCGGCTCCTTCCACGAGCACACCAGGCACGTCACCGGATCAGCTTGATCACGTTCATCATCATCTTCTTCTCTCCTTCGCTTTCGCTTCTAACTTCACTAGGACTCTGCCACGAAAATTACCTACGGGCAATATCTCAGCGTGGAATAAAACCACCAAGATCAAAATTTAACAGCAGGTTCGTCAGAGGGCGGTCGCCCCGAAGGGTAGTTCTCTGGGAGGGAGATTCACCGAACGGAGTTATCCGAAAACTGCTTCACCAATACACTGGTGGGAGGCTCTGCTCACTGTCCCAAAAACGACCGTTTATGAAACAAGGGTGGAGTACCGAACAGGGACGTTTTTGGTACTCCTCTCTAATCCACTAATAGTCCATCATAACCTCTTCTCGGTAGCTGCAGTTCAGATAAGTTGGTATACTGCACCGCAAAGCATACGGGGCGACGGAACCAGGAAGCTGGTGAGAATCCAGCACGGTCCCGCCACTGTAACCGGGGAGTGCCCCCCATGATGCAGCCACTTCTACTATCGATGTGGGAAGGCTGGGGATAGCGCGAAGATCCGGGAGTCAGGATACTGGAACACCGCCCTCCTGTAATCCGACCGGGGCGAGGACTCCGAGAAGGAGGTATCTACGTAATGGAAAGAAGCGTTTCCCCAAAGGCTATCTCTTTAGGAGAGATACCCTGGTGGAGCTGGCTGGTTCTTGTGCTGCTTCTTGTGGTTCTCTTCCTAGCCCTCTCGGCTAGTGGAGACTTGCTAGCTCCCCTGATAGGAAAAGCAGCGTATGCCACCGATTATCTGCATGAGTTCACCCACGATGGACGGCACTTGCTTGCCATCCCCTGCCACTAGGGAGGTATGAGTAGATGTTTGCTACCTTCTTGCATCGGGGTATGGCAGCGGGACTTCTTGCAGGCCTGCTTTGTGGGTTCTTCGCCTTCTTCCTCGGAGAACCAGTCGTCGATGGTGCGATTCAAGTCGAAGAAGCTACAGCAGCAGACCATCAGATGGAGGCTTCTGCCAATCACGGCCATGAAGAGATCTTCAGCCGTTCTACCCAGAAGGTCGGGCTACTTTTTGCCACGAGCCTTTTCGGAGTTACGGTAGGTGGTATTTTCGGGATGGTTTACGCATACTTTCGCAGTCGGTTGCTATCCAATAGCGAGTGGAGCCGGAGCTTATCGCTAACAAGTGCTGCCTTCTTCGGGGTGTTTTTGATCCCTTTCCTAAAGTATCCGGCCAACCCGCCCGGTGTAGGCAGTCCGGAAACGATCGGGAGTCGTACAACGGAATACTTCGCTATGGTGACCCTCTCGCTAGTGGTAGTCGTTAGTACATGGTATGTGGCAAGGGAGCTTAGAGCACGGGGGATGAGCACTCCGGTTCGCCAGCTGGTTGTAGCGCTCGGTAGTGTCGTAGTTATCGGGGTGTTGTACTCTGCTCTCCCTGCTGGACCCGATCCTGGAGAGTTTCCAGCAGGACTGTTGTGGGACTTCCGGCTCTCATCATTGGGCACCCAGGTCATCTTCTGGGCAGGGTTGGGGGTAATCTTTGGATTCCTGAACGAGCGATACGCTCGTAAAGCTTCAACCTAGAGAAAGCGACCCCTACAATGCTGGCCAGAGATATGGGCGGTATTGTGTAAGGGCCTGTGATGAGGCAGCAATTGCCCGGGCACGATGCCGCCGCGTCTCGAAACTCATCAACCCATACATTGATGGGATACCGTTCACAGAGTACCGACAAGGGTCCTTTTTTGGTACAACTCAGCTCAGGCAGCCATTGTTATGCGCGCCGCTTTGTAAGTGCCTGACAGACAGAGCCTACGCTAAACAACGTGAGACCGAGAGCAGCACTCCACAAATCGAGGTAATGGCCTAGGCTTTGAGAGGAGCCCCAACCCATCCAAGGAAACAGATCAAGTGCTTCAAAGAGATGCGTAAGAACAACCACTATTAGACATCCTGTACCTAGGAGTTGTAAGAAGTGCCATATAGTCTTTGCCCGAAAGAACAGAACAGCTGACCACGAAAACACGATACCCAACGGTACTAACAAAACCAGTGCTTTCAGTAAGGTGGCATCACTCATTGGCCGCAGCGTACCAAAACCACTGTTTTGCGATCTTTGACGGACTTGTATTTCTCTACTAATCTTGTGCAGAATACTTGTAAAACCGCTACGCTTTACACAATGAGTGCTGGATTCGGTTGCGGAAGGCCTGAATAAATGCTGTTTCCAACCTCAGGCGTTGAGGTTAACCCACTCATTCCTGTACTGGTAGCGTTCTTAGTCTCTGCCTTGACTGCTCCAGCTGGTGTCTCTGGTGCGTTTCTCCTGTTGCCCTTTCAGGTGAGTGTATTAGGTTTCACCAGTCCTGCTGTGAGTCCCACAAACCTCATCTACAACATTATTGCGACTCCGGGCGGTGTCTATCGCTATATAAGAGAGGGAAGAGTTGTGTGGCCGCTTGCATGGCTTGTCATTCTTGGAACGCTTCCCGGTGTGTTCATCGGTGCAGTTTTGCGGGTGACCATCCTTTCTAATGCTGCAGCGTTCAAAGTCTTTATTGGGTTTGTTCTCTTGTACTTTGGGATACGGCTGCTCTGGGAAACTGTTGGACGACGAGCCGCAAAGAGAAAATGTTCGGAGAAAGAAGCAGGCACCAACCCAACTGCACGAGCATTTCCTGCTACAGAGAAGGTGCGAACAACGAACACATCACCGAGAAAGCTTTCGTATGTCTTTCAAGGGAGAACCTATACCGTCAAGATGCCGGCAATCTTTCTACTCTGTCTGACTGTAGGAGTGATAGGTGGCATTTACAGCATTGGCGGCGGCTCTATTATTGCTCCCCTTTTGGTGATGGTCTTTGAGCTTCCTATCTATACCATTGCCGGTGCAACCATGCTGGCAACGCTTGTCAGCTCATTAACAGGCGTTGCCTCCTTTGAGGTATTAGCTGCGGCACATATCGGCACACAAGCTGCTCCGGATTGGCTGCTTGGCGCACTGCTTGGTATAGGAGGACTGGCAGGTACGTATGTGGGTGCGAGGTTGCAAAGGTTCCTTCCTGAGTTCTGGATCAGAGCTGTGCTTGGTGTGTTGGTAACGCTCTTAGCCGCAAGCTACATTATTTAATTGCAGAGCTCTTCGCAGAATGGGGATTATCCGACCAGCTGTCTAAAGTTGGATAATACCGAAAAGGAACGTTTTTGGAACACTTGTTCTGAGAACCTTATTGGGGACTGAGCAGGAGGTGTTAGCGGGAAGTAGGCCCCATTTCCACGGTGAGCCGTTCCAGTTTAGGCACATTTCTTTGGGCGGCTTCTCGAATGCGCTCCGAAACCTCATAGCTTTCCGCCATGCTCTGTTCGCCTGACATCTGTACACCCACCTCTGAGTGGATGCGATGACCAATCCAACGAGCTCTAACGAACTTCACCTTGCTTACCCCAGCGGTTTCACTGGCGACTCGTTCGATATTCTCCACTATCTCTGGCTCTATGGCATCCATCATTCGTCGCCAGATTGCCTGAGCCGAGTCTTTGACTATAAAGAGTATGGCTACTGTTATCCCTAATCCCACCATCGGATCAAGGATGGGGTACCCCAAGGCCACACCTCCAACACCCACGAGTACAGCCAAGGAAGTAAATCCATCTACCCGCGCATGTTCCCCATCTGCAACGAGAGCAGCACTTCCTATGCGCTTCCCCACTCTGATGCGAAATCTGGCAACGATCTCATTACCCAAGAAACCCACCATTGCCGCGGCTGCCACCCATGCTAAGTTTGAGACCTCCGAGCCGTTTATAAGCTTTGAGACCGACTCATACCCTGCCACGCAAGCACTAAAGAAGATCACACCTACAATCGCCACTCCAGCTAGATCTTCTGCTCTCCCATACCCATAGGTGTATGAACAGTTTGCCTCCCTACGCGAGAGTGCAAACGCAATCCACAGCGGCAAGGAAGTGAGGGCATCCCCAAAGTTGTGTATCGTATCCGCGAGGAGGGCAACAGAACCCGACGCGAACACTATCCCGGCTTGGAATAAGGCAGTGAGCATGAGCCCCACAAGCGAGAGTTTGAGCGCCCTTATACCCTCTGCACTCGACTCGAGCGCATCGTCTATGCTCTCTGCACCCTCGTGGGTGCGTTCGGAGTCTAGGAAGGGGATGAGGTGAGAGAGCTCCTCTCCCAACTTCACCCACATGCCCTCTTTGTGGTCTTTCAAGTGACGCTCTTTTACTACTACCCTCCCTTCTGAAGACGCGCATGATCTACGTGATAGAGGGACTCTTTGAGGAGTACACCAAGGTGGTTATCAGAAAGTGCATAGAAGGCTTGTCGTCCTTGTCGGCGGCGCCTTACCAACCCGAGATCTCGCAGGATACGTAGCTGGTGACTTGTAGCTGAAGGCGACATTCTGACAGCCTTAGCTAGTTCACCGGTAGGAAGCTCCTCTACTTCTAGCAGTGCGAATAAGACCTTAAGGCGGGTCGTGTTTGCCAGAGCCCCCATGAGTGAGGCTATCCGCTCATCTACTCCAGCAAACTCACCACCCAAAACATCTCGAGGTTCCAAAAGACGGACGTCGGGGGAAGAATCTCTAAAGTGTGACATGCCGAGATTATATGCAGTATTGAAGACTAATTCAATAATAGTGCGTCTAGTAGAGGAAACTTGTCACCTTAGCGCGTTTGTTGCTTAGCTCAAAAAGCCATGTGAGGCCGAGTAGAGTGTCTATCGGAGGTTCACGTGTCCAATAAGGAAAGGTTCATCTGCGTGGCCTCCCCAACATCGCTACGAGGATAAGTGCGCTGATAACTGCCGTAAGAACCATACCCACTCCAGCTAAGAGGAGAAACTCTATTGGGAAATTACCCTGATTCTCGTGAATGAGCACCAAAATCCTGAGTGGATCAAAGTGATAGGTTGGGCTGTGGAAGCCGAGTAGGTAAGTAGTGTAGGCCGCAACCTCTCTGAGAATAAAGTAGGAACTCCACACAGGATTATGCTCTGTTGGGCTTGTGTTCGTTGGAGAGCCATATGCCCCAAGCCCCAGCTCTCGTGGTCAGAGGGCAGGCCGTAATACTCAAGGTAATTCACACCCGCTTCAGCTTCCGTGTGTGCTTCTCCCTCCGGGTTTCCCCCGGCCACTACTGCTGGCGCTGAACAGTATCGGGTCGATACCAGGCGCAACCCTATGATGCACACCACGCCTACCATCGACTACGTAGTCTTGCTAAGGGGCGAGGTAACGATGCTCTTGGACGAGGAGGAGGTGCCTCTTAAGCCGTTTGATACGGTAGTACAGCGAGCGACCAACCACACCTGGATCAACCACGGCAAGCAGCCGGCGCTATTTATGAGTGTGTTGCTTAGTGCCAAGTAGCGATGCACCGAGTCGCTTCTTCATCTAGGGCCTATTCTATTCGCCTCCTACGTGCACATCACCCAAGCCATACAAACGCCAGAAGTAGTACGCTGCTACCCCAAAACCAATGCAGATGACAACTATGCGTAGAACGTTTGGGTGCACCCGCTTGGAGATCATGCCCCCAAGATAACCGCCTACTAGGCCGCCGAGCGCCATCGGTAGACCGTATCCCCAGTTCACGGCACCCTCGACGATTAGCACTGCTACCGCCACACCTCTTAGACAGCCCGTTAATAGATTCTTCAGGGCAACTACTTGGCGAGCATTGCCTAGTCCCATAAAGCTTAGGTTGCTGATCATTAAGATACCGATGCCTGCTCCAAAGTATCCTCCATAGAGCGCCACTACAAAAGTGAGCACCACAGCGATAGACCACAATCCTGGACCGAAGTTTAGTTGCCTACCATCACTGTTGCTCTGTCGAACCAGGATCGGGCGCAGTAGGATTAGCAGTGTTGCTCCCAGTACTAGCCAAGGTACTAACACTACGAAGTTGCGGTTGCCGGACCAGCTCAGCAGCAGTGCTCCTAACAAGCCGCCGAGCACACTGGGGATGAGGAGCAGCCACAGCCACCGACTACCTACCGCGTCAGTCAACTCGCCGCGGGTGTGCCAGACGGCGGTCGGGTAACCAGCGACTAGGGCGACTGCGCTTGTGGCGTCGGCAGCTACCGGTGACAGAACCAAGGTCAGTAAGGTGAATGTTATCAACCCGCCACCACCGGCCAGTGCGTTGATCGCTCCCGCTACGATGGCGGCTATAAAGAATAGTGTGTAGATTTCCGTAGCTATATACCCTCGCACCTATGCAAAACTATAACTAAAACTATAACTAAACTAGTAAATCGTCGCAGTCAGGTACAACGCCGTCTATAGTAGATAGAGTGCGCCACTATCCTCTGAATTCTCTGAATTTGCACAAAAGAGATTCTCCGACCGGCTCTGGGTAAAAAGGTCGTTTTTGAGACATGCGAATCAGCGAATATACACCGTATCAGGGAACATGTAGTAGGAGATGTTCAGAATAGAGACGTGTTGCAAAAAAGGATGATACAGCTTGATTTGCTGGTCGATGGAGCACAGTTGTACCTTAGCCCCCTATAACCCTATAAGGATTAGTAAAAGCCCTAAGAGAGGAGCAGCCTCTACTTTGCCTATGTTCTCAACATTGTTGCTGGGAGGGTTGGTTATTTCGCTGGCTGTGCTCCTTGCCATCGCCGGGCTCATCTTTGCACAGCATCGGATTTCCTTAGAGCTCCGCCAAGTGCACAATGTACCTTTAGGCTTAATTTATGGAGCCCTGTACGTCACTTTTGGTGTGATAACTGGCTTTTCGGCTTACCTGGTACTCAACAAGTACACAACCTCCCAAGCCACCGTGGCAAACGAAGCTAGTGCCGTGCGAGCGCTTTATTACCTTGCCGGACAGTTTCCTGAATCGCAGCGGGATCAGATCCAAGAGCTCACTACTTCGTATGCCAGAGCCGTCATAGATGAAGAGTGGCCTCTCATGCAGGAAGGACAGCAGAGCCCACACGCAGCGGCACTCAACCAGCAGATTACGCAGAGCGTTGATAGTTTTCAGCCAAGCACGAGTGCTGAGCAGGCTGTTTATAGCCAGGCGTTGCAGAGAGCAAACGAACTGAACCAGAACAGGAATATTCGCTTGCTTTATGCCAGGATGGGCTTACCCCCCATCC
>JAFAPF010000466.1 GCA_019247245.1 Rubrobacter sp.
AGCTTTGGGTACTCTACCCCTGCGGTTACAGCCTGGTTCTTCGGCCGCTACGTAAATCCCGAAGACGGGACGGTGCTCGACGCCGGGGCAGGCACCGGACTGATGGGCCAGATCCTCGCCCCACTCGGCTACCACGATCTCATTGGCATAGACATCTCCCAGAGCATGCTTGAATTCGCTCGCACCAAGGGCGTATATAAGGAGTTGCGCCAGATGGAACTTGGTGGGCACCTAGACTTGCCCACCGACGCCTTCTCTGCCGTTGTATCGACGGGGGTCTTTGCCGCAGGGCATGCCCCACCGGAGTCCTTTGAGGAGTTGATCAGGACCACCAGACCTGGAGGCCATGTGATCTTCAGCGTGCGCACAGATGTGTACGTGGATGGAGGCTTCCAAGACAAACAAGAAGCCCTCGAGAAGGAGGGAAGGTGGCAGCTGGTTGAGGTGAGCTACCCTTTTTCTCACTTACGCTTTGAAGACCCGGAGCTCAAGGTCAGGGTCTTCGCTTACCAAGTGCTCTAAGTTCCGGCTTCTCGATCAACCATCCTTAGAGATCTTCTCTACGACCTCTAGGAGGTCGCCCACGTACCAGAGGCGTCGACGGGCCAAGAGAAGTCGAACGTGAGGTTCGCGGAACCTCCGCTGACGTTTTGGATGAAGAGGTTTATGGAAGGCATGTTCTCGTAGTCCTCGCAGAGGATGATCAAAGGGCTGCCTTAAGACAACCCTTTGATCATCTCCTGAGACTGCTCCGAAGGTTTCTGATGGTGCAGTAATGCTCGAGCCTGATAACCGCGATGAAGACAGTCTGTGTGGCAGCCACCGCAGTTACCTTATTCCACTGTACTCAAAACTGGGGTGCCATCCCAGCTGGAAGCCTTCTAAAGGCGGGACGATGCCTTAAACTATAAACAATACTATGGAATCCTATGGAACCGGACCGTCACAGTATGGACAAGGAAGCGACGAACCCAACGGAGATCCCGGTCCGCTGGATGCGTGAGGACGAGAAGGGAGTCGTGAGGGCTCTAGCCGATCGTGCTTTCCCACTAGGAAACTTCTTCTCGCCCCCGCCGCATACGCTGGTCGCCGAGCGCAGCGGGCGGCTGGTAGGAGCGGTTGTGCCCGAACTGTTTGTGCTGCCGGATAAGCAGCGGGGTGGAGTCATAGTGTGGCTGATGACGGCTCCGGAAGTGCGTGGCTGCGGCGTGGGAGGGCGCCTGGTGGAGACGGCGCTCGGGTTCTTCAAGGAGCATGGCTGCCGAGAGGTGTTTGCCTGCGTTGAGGGCTTCAATACCAGCTCGGGCAGGATCTTCGCCGCATGCGGTTTCACGATCCTCTCTCCTGGAGAGCAGTTCCGACGCTACGGGCTGACCGGCACGCTGGCATTATGGCTTAAGACACACCGACTAGGGGACGTAGGAAATTTTCTCTGGGCGCATCCCGGGGCGACCGAACTAGACAGCTCGTTACTCCAGTGGTGGGTTGGTGCGTTCGTGAGCGCTTTGATTTTTCTGCTGGCTATGTGGCGAGGAGGCTGGATAGGATTGCTCCCGTCAACGCTCCTCGGCGGGACGGTGATGCTCGTGACGCTCTACGGCCTACGTCAGGTAGCGATGGTACTGATGGCACGCTTTCAGGGGGTACCGGTGCGGCACCGTATGTGGGAATCTGGCTTTATATTAAGCGCTGGTGTCGCCGCGACACTAGGCTTGTTCTTTCCGGTTCCCGGCTCCGTCTACCCTCGTGGCAGCGCGTGGCGCTACCGAGATCTCGTTCCGAAGCTCGGTCTGACTGCCTTCGCTGGAGCGTTGGTCGTACTGGTCTTCACCTGGGCAGCTTGGGCGTTGCTGAGATTCGGCGGACCTCCTGCGGAGATCGCCACGTGGCTTCGTGCTGCTTACGCGGGCGGTCTATCGCTGACGCTGCTCGATATGCTCGTGCCGTTCTTCCCGTTCGTCTCCTTCAACGGACGGCGAGTTTGGGATTGGAACCGCCCGATATGGGGGGCATTGGCCGTAGCCGCACTTATTCTGATGTTCGCGGGGTGGTTATAGAGGGCTAGACGCTATAAGTAGATGGCTTCTTGTAAGCCCAAACACCTCGTTGTAAGTTGCGGTACTTGCCTGCTTTTTGAGGTCTTGGCGACTGTGGTGCTGGAGGCCAGATC
>JAFAPF010000470.1 GCA_019247245.1 Rubrobacter sp.
TGCACAGGTGCGCCGAGCACCTTGCATACCACGGCTACCCGGTCATCATCGCCCCGACCGTACCGTACGTCAACGCGCTCTTTTCCTTGCCCTACCCCGGATCCGTCTCGGTCCGACGTAAGGTTGTCGAGGAGTATCTCGATAGTCCGCCGCATCCACCGACCCACCTTGTAAATCACCTAACCTCCGCACCTTGAATATAAGCCCTCGCGAAGCCCAAGCCAATCAAGGTGTTCGACAATAACGAACAGCCATCCTCGTCGAAGCCCCTCATCATCTAAAACGTCCCCCTCCCCCCTCGCATAGGCATATCCTCTCATCCGGGCGGCTAGCTGACGTGCGTGCTAGAGTAGTTTTGCAGGTAGGAAACATGGGAGAAAGGCGAGATAAGGAGGATAGCGTGAAAGCCGTGAGACTGCACGAGCTCGATGGTCCTGGTGGTCTGCACTACGAGGACATCCCCGACCCGGAGCCAGACGACGGCGAGATCATCGTCAAGCTCCGCAACGCCGCGCTCAATCGCCGTGACGTGTTCGCCACCCAGGGCATGTACCCTGGCGTAACGCCCGACATACTACCGGGAATCCCTGGCTCCGACGGCTCGGGCGAGATCTACGCGAAGGGTGATGGCGCCGAAGGCCCCGACGAAGGCACGGAGGTGGTCATCAACCCAGCGCTCTACTGGGGCGACAACCCCCGGATCCCAGGGAAAGACTACCGTATCCTCGGTCTACCAGACGACGGCACCTACGCCCAGTTCATCAAGGTACCCGCGGATCACGTCTTCCCCAAACCCGCGCACCTTTCCCACGAAGAAGCCGCAGCGATCCCGCTGGCGGCGCTGACCGGCTACAGGGCCCTCGTTACTCGCGGACAGCTACAGGAAGGTGAGACGGTCTTCGTACCAGGCATCGGTGGCGGCGTTGCGACTTTTTTGGTTCAGATGGCGAAGGCGATGGGTGCTACCGTCTTCGTCAGCTCCGGGAGCGATGAGAAGATCGAGTTTGCCAAGGAGTTCGGAGCCGAGGGCGGCGTCAACTACAACTCCGAGGACTGGGTCAAAGAGCTCAAGGAGATGAGTGGGAACGTGGACCTCTCGGTGGACTCAATCGGCGGCGATACCTTCAACGCTCTGATCCAGCTGGCCAAGCCCGGCGGTCGCATAGTGGTCTTCGGGGCGACGGCTGGCCCGGCGTCGAAGGTTATGACCATCAGCATCGCCCTCAAACACCTTGACGTCTTTGGAACCGCAATGGGCAACGCCGAAGAGTTCGAGGCCATGCTCAAGTTCTACGAGGAGCACGAGCTAAAGCCGGCCATCAACGAGACCTTTGCCCTGGAGGAGGCTACCGCCGCTATGGAGTACATGGAGGAAGGCCAGGGGACCGGGAAGATAGTTCTCGATATCCCGGATTAGCATACGAAGCGGTTGTAGGGCATGAGGTTTCTGCTACCTATTACGCTACATAATATGCTCCCGCCCACCACGCGCTGCCGTGGCCTATAGGTCCGCGTACGCTGGGTCAGAGGAGCGCGTGTGTGGCTTCTCCGAATACGCTAACTGTGACGGAAGTGCTAAAAGTGCCAGAAGGCCGTTAGAGGAGCTTTTGACGCTCCATCATCTTAGTTTTTTGAGAAATATAGAGGGCTAGAAGATGAAGGTAGAAACAAAGGGAAGCGAAGAAGAGGAGAGCAAGACGATATATGGTGCGCAAGAAGTAAGCGCACCCATGTTAAGCACATCATCACCGATCGTGCTTTTTCGGTCCGACAGGTGAGCGTTGTGACCGACTTCGGTACCAAAGGACAAAAGAGTAGTCATATGGTGTTTAGAGTTATAGCAACGTTCGCCTTGATATTAGGCTGTTTGGGTATGCTACCGGCTTGCGGGGAGACGGGCGAAACTGGAAGCCAAGAAGACCAGGGCGAGGGCAGTTCGTCTGCCGGTGAGCAGGGACGGTGGTCTACGGCCACGCCTCTCCCAACACCTCGCAGCGAGACCGCAGTCGCGCAGACCAACGATGCAATGTATGTCATCGGTGGGTACACACCCGAGACCAAGATTAGCGTACTCAACAACGCCTACAGTCCGGCTACCAACGTCTGGACCGAGCTGGCGCCGCTGCCGAAGGGCCTCAACCACATCGCGGCCACCAGCACGGGTGGGAAGGTATACGCGTTCGGCGGCTTCACCGCCCAGAACAGAAACGCTGTCGACAGCGCCTACGTCTACGACCCAACGACGGACATCTGGAGTACACTGGCACCGCTGCCCACCCCACGTGGATCGGCCGGTGCGGTTGCGCTCGACGGTAAGCTGCACGTCATTGGTGGTCGGGACGACGTAACCAGCAACGGCGACGTCGGCGCGCACGAAGTGTACGATCCGGACACCGACGCCTGGAGCCAAGCAGCGCCGCTGCCTACGCCCCGCGACCACCTAGCGATCGCCGTCTACGAGGACAAGATCCACGTGATTGGTGGACGTTTCAATGATATGGACCACCTCACTGGTGTACACGAGATCTACGACCCAGCCACTGACACCTGGAGCGAGGCCGCTCCGCTGCCCACTGCGCGTAGCGGTGTGGCTACGGCAGTACTCGACGGTTGGATCCTCGTCATGGGCGGAGAGCACAACCCAAGCAGCGCTACCGGCACATTTGAGGAGAACGAAGCGTACAATCCAAGCACAGATGCCTGGAGTACCCTGGCGCCCCTACCGACTCCCCGGCATGGGTTCGGTGCCGCTGTGTTCGACGGCGCCGTCTACACGCCCGGCGGGGCCCCAGCTAACGGCGGAAGCCAGCAAAGCGACGTCAACGAAGTCTTCGCGCTGAAGTAAGAAGCGTTACTTGCCCCCCACAAGCCAACGCGAACAACAAACGGAAAGTTGAGTACTCAACATATACCTAGAGGAGCGGAAGAATTTCCTGATGACAGGGTGACAAAACCGACAGAAGCCCATTTGCCCCCCGTTACCCTCGGTCCTGCATGATAGCGTGGGGAGTAGGCTATACGGTACGTTGGTAGTTATCCACAAGATGGTACTACAACTAGTGTGTTTTCCACAGGATACACTCCAACTTGTGGAATACTTTAGGTAACCGTCTGGCGTTCTTCACGTTTTCCAACCCTCGGGCGCTCATTACCTTGCAGCACTTTTGTTTGTACAGACTCTTTGAAAAGGGTGTTTCACCAACTTTTGTAGCTATTTCTAGAAAGCGTCGACCCTTTTCATTGCTAGGTGTTACTAGAGTCGGTTACAGGGCATAATATTGCAGTGAGGAGGTGCACCCCCAGAGCGGTGGGTACGGGGTGTGGGTGTCATCGAAGTAGTCCGAGGCTTCTCTCTATCATCTGATCACTACCGTCCGCAGCTGGCGTCTCTTTATGCTCGGTTCGCCTGGTTAGGCTCTGTAGAGGTATTCCTGATATAGGTAAACGGTCGCGGCAAGTGCGCGG
This sequence comes from Rubrobacter sp., assembly GCA_019247245.1. Classification (GTDB taxonomy): domain Bacteria; phylum Actinomycetota; class Rubrobacteria; order Rubrobacterales; family Rubrobacteraceae; genus Rubrobacter_F. The sequence goes on from JAFAPF010000470.1 coordinate 3,466, forward strand.
TACTGGTAACATGCTTTTCGAGGGGCCCGACCGGAGCCGTGTTCTATCTCCCCTCCACGGCACATAAAGAGTGCCATCTCCCGGCCGGGCCACAGCTAACGTATGGCCTCCCTTACGTATGGCCTCCCTTCTTTAGAAGGTGGGTAGAAGCCCAGAAGCACGTCGAAAGAAGCATCTAGTTTCCCTGTTTTTAGGGTGGGGTCTCTTGGTTGTGAAGTCAGATAACTACTGTAGGATGGGCTCGTTGAGCAAAGAGAAAAGCGGGAAGAAAGGAACTACTGATGGCTGAAGAACAGCAACAGCAGAGTATCAACCAGGCAGCTGAGCAGCTCGCTGATGCCATAAGGGAGTCGTACCAAGCCCTGGCTGAGCGCGGCAGCTCGGCTCAGGAGCTAAATGCACAACTCACTCAGAATTTTTTCAATAAGGTGTTAGAAAACCTTCGTAGCCAGGTAGAAGACACCCGCCAGATGAGCCAGCAGTTGTCTGATCAGCAGCAACGTGCCGCTGAGGCCGGGCAGCAGCTCACCCAGGAGTCGGTGGACGCCTACATGGGCTTTGTCAACTCTATGTTCTCCTTCTACCAGGGAAGCGGTGCACAGACACGGAGGCAAACCTAACAACGAGGACCCTCAGCCCTCCGAAGAGCTGAGGCGTGTAGAAAGCCCAGCCCCTCTTGCTAGCCGCACGTAACTCCGCTAGTGCCGAGTTTATAAAGCGGTTGGCTGCCGCATGCTACTGCGTACAGTAGCTCTGCGATAAGCCGGCCTGTAGGAAAAGAGCATAAAAAGAGCAGGGGCTTCCAAAGCCCCAATCCCTTTCTTACGATGGTAGTGGCTCCAAGCCGATAGAATCGAGGAATGGTTACTCGAATCATCACCTGCTATCACTGTAACAGCGAAAACGTCCTCAAGAACGGCAAGGCTCCAAACGGTAAACAGAAGTGCCTCTGCCATGATTGCGGCAGGTAAAGCCGCGAGGATCCCGACCCTAACGCCTATGCGCCACAAAGGCGCGAGGAGATCCTTTGCGCTTACCAGCAGCGCTCCAGCCTCAGCTGGTCTTACCCCTACCTTCGGGGTTTCGCGCAACACCGTTA
>JAFAPF010000477.1 GCA_019247245.1 Rubrobacter sp.
GAGCCCGGTCCCCGTCGCGGTCCCGGCCCGCTGGTGCGGGCGCTCGGCCGAGCGGTCAACTCGGCGGTCGCCTGGTTCCCCTGGAGCTGGCGGCTCTTCAGCGGTCCCGTGCGGAGGTTCTCCGACTCGGTCGCGGTCGGCTGGGACGAACGCGTCCGATCCGACTCGCCCGAATACCTGGAGCCGCTCGTGGCCCCGCTCGATCGCCTGGAGGCCAGCCCCGGCCGCATCCTCGACATCGGCACCGGGACGGGCGCCGCCGCCCTCGAGCTGGCCGATCGCTACCCGGACGCCGAGGTCATCGGCATAGACGTCTCTGCGGAGATGGTGGCGCAGGCGAAGGCTAAGGTGGCCGATCGGAGCGTTCCGGTCCGGTTCCTGGTCGCCGACATCGCGAGCTTCGAGGACGAGGAGGGGTTCGACCTGATCGTGATGCTCAACATGCCGCCGTTCTTCGACCGGGTCATCGCCCTCCTGAGGCCCGAAGGCTTCGTGGTCAACGCCAGCTCCTTCGGCCCGCAGACGCCCTTCTTCACCCCGCTGGCGCTGTTGGAGCGCGGCTTCGAGCGCCGGGGCGTCCGCACGGTTGCCGTAGGGCAGGTTGGCCTGGGCACCTACTACCTCGCCCGACGGGTGTAGCTGGGCCAGCAGCTCGAAGCGATCGGCTACCGCTCCGTGCCGTAGATCCCGAGCGATCCCCTCCGGCTCCGGTGCCGCTCCGGCTCGCCTAGGCGGGAACGAATCTTAGTCCCTGTCCGGCCATTCCGTGTATAAACGAACTTCTCATAAAAGGTATTCTCGGAAAATCCGAACTTCCGACTTTATATCTTCTAGGCAACTTAGTGAATAGAGGCTATCTGGGTAGCTGCTACTAGTAGGATGCCCAATGTTTAAAGCCCATCCACCACCTAGTAACCTTCATCTGCGATCTGCAGTGGCTTGAGTAGCTCTCCATATGTAGAGCACCACGAACAAAGCCTCAACAATCAGAGAAAATACACCCGGAGGGTCAAACCACTCCCTTTCACTTTGGGGCAACCCCGGCAACCCAAACGCACGGCTAATGACGTACATTCCAAACGCCCCACCAGCTACAAATACCCCTAGTATCCATCCCCACGACGAACCTCTGTAGATGCCAACAGCTGATGCGATAGCTCCTACAACGTTGGCCACGAACAATAGACCCAAATAAGAAGCGTATTCGAAGTACTCAGAGGCTAGGAACAGATGGATTAGACCGACGAGGGCTATCAGTACGATACCTGCCCACATAGACCTCGTTTGGTTCATAGAGTCATGATACACGATGGGTCCGCCCGGCCAGGGGTTTAGGGTGCGGTGAAGCTACAATTTCTGAGAATAACTCTTCCAGGCGATAGTGTGAATAATGACGTTGCCGGTTCGTAGAGTCTGCTTGGCAACTGAGCTTCCGGCGTTCCTTGTTATCGGAAACTCATAACCTCGGAGAGCACATATAAAGAGCCGGGGCTTTAAAGAGCCGGGGCTTTATAACAGTCCCAGCCCAACAATACTATGAAGATTAGAATCCTATAAAGATCAGAATCGCTGCTCTTAGTCTAGGTCAAAGCCTCTCAATCCCACAAAGGAACCTCTATCGTCCACGTCGCGGCCAGAGTTAAAATCGAAGTCGCGGCCGGAGTTAAAATCGACATCACGCACAGAGTGAAAATCGAAGTCGCGGTCGCCGTCGTCACGGTCTCTTTCCCACGCCATGGCGGGGGCGGCAAACACCATCATCGCCACCAATAAAGCGACCACCGCCAGAATTGCCTTGATGCGTCTCATATGCTCACCTCCTTATCTCCGTTAGGGGGTGGAGAAGAAGGCTGCAACCCCGCCCCTTTAGCTAACTACGTGCGGGGGTATACGTCTATATCTACACATTGGTTTTCGACCACCCTCAATATATGCAAGACTCTGCATCTGGGTTTCCGAGAACATCACTTAGCGCCAATCCAATGAATAAGACGCGTCCTGTTTCCACTTCCTAGTTATTCTCGGAAATTGTATTTCCGGTGTTACCGATTCTCGGAAAGTCACCTAATGACAAAGGCTGCTACTCGTGAAAGTTTGGCTCGGCTCTTCTTCTTTTCAGTGTGTAGAGGGCCGTACAGCCAAACCGCTGGTCGTACGACATCGCAGGGTAGAGCTTCTCAGACCCACAACCTGGAGTGCTTTGTACAGATTTTTGCCCAAATCTCGTGTGGAGCGAGGCTTGCGGGGGTACGAGAATATTGTTCATCTCGGGGGCCGGAATCGTCTTCTCTCATCGGACTACATACCTTCAACTCCCGGCCCCTTTCTATTACTGCTTACTACAAAAAAGACCCGGTACTCCCGAGAGGGATAGAGTGGGCAAGGATAAAAGCACACGGGAGCACCAGAGTCTCTAGGGTCGGCATTTCTACCTTCTGGTGGACCTTGGTGTCAATGAACTACCACATGTGGTAGTACGCTATCTAGTAACATTAACTCTCAACTAAAGATTATAAATAGCGATAGAAAACACGTAATCTGATTAAGGGTAAGGTGGGTAGATCTTGTTTGGGCTACCTACGGGTGTAATGTGGTGTGGTATATGGGGGCCGGACCCCCATAAGGCATCTGGTACATGTCTCCCCGTCCGGCCCCCTTTAGCTTACGTGTTTAGTCTGCTATTAGCTAGAGCCTAGCGCATAATCAACATCGTGCTTGCTTCCTGTGAGGATCCTACGGACATAGAAAGCGGAGCAGCATCGGCCAGGTGGCACATTTTTGCTTGTAACGCCTAAGTGCCGCTAGCTGCCGATAAGCCATAATTCTCGGTCACTCGCAACGTTGTCAGCTTTACAAGTTTTCCGGCATGCAGAGCTCTCGGAAGCTCAATTTCCGGCACTACTCAGAACCGGAAGCACAGGTTTCCGAGAACATCACTTAGCGACAATCTGATGAATAGAGGCGATCTGCCCCTCTAGGCCTCCCTGCGGTATGAAGCAGAGATGTCCGTTTGAGGATTCACTCATCCAGCGTTCGTTTTCTTCCTTCTTCGTCGCTGCTAACCACTAAGGCGCTACTCCAACGCTCCTCGACTCTTCCAAACCTCCAGATAAAGTAAGAAATCGACCACGCCACAATAAACATCGCCACCACTATGTAGCCCAGAGGCCCGAAGTCCAGATCTTGGATAAAACCCCACACACTGCCCTCCATCCCGAGGTTCGAAGTGGAGACCTGCAGAACCTCTATGGTCCCAATGAATAGCGCTACGACCACGGACAGGCCGGTCACGGTGATGTTGTAGTAGATCTTGCGGATGGGGTTCGAGAAAGCCCAGTCGTAGGCCTGGGCCATAAAAGCACCATCCGCAGTGTCCATAAGGCACATCCCCGAAGCAAATAACAGCGGCAGCAACAGAATCGCTCCCACCGGTATCCCGCCTGAGGCTGCACCAGCAGAGATGGCTAAAAGAGCTATCTCCGAGGCGGTGTCAAAGCCAAACCCAAAGAGTACCCCCACAGGATACATTTGCCAGCTGCTGTCGATCTTGCTGGAGAGCCCACCGAGGAACCTGTTCATGAATCCCCGGCTCATGAGCCGCTTCTCCAACTGCTCGGCGTTGTAAGTGCCCCGCTTCATCTCCCGAAAAATGCGGATGATGTCTATCAGAACGAGCAGGTTGAGAATGCCTATGATGTACAGGAAGATCCCAGAGACAGACGTGCTTATGACGCCTCCTATACCCTGCAGAGTAGGCAACTCCTCCTGAGCCACATTGGTAGCGACCGCTAGAGCCAAGGCCATGCTCGCGACGACCGTGGAATGGCCCAGAGAGAAGAAGAAGCCTACTCCTACCTGCTTCTTCCCATCCTGCAAGAACTTTCTGGTCGTGTTGTCGATGGCAGCTATGTGGTCGGCGTCAAAGGCGTGCCGGAGCCCCAAGGTGTACGCTAGGATCCCCAAGCCCAGCATCTCTGGATACTCCGGAGCTATGAGCAGGAGGAGAAGCCCCCACCCAGCCAGATGCATAAGCCCTACAACCCCAAAGAAAAAACCGACCCTCACCCTGAGGGACTCTCTCAGGTTACTAGAGACAATACTCATCTTTATAGAGCCCTCCTTTACCATAGATGACCCCACAGATGGCTTTGTTTAGCACCACTCCTTACCTAGCGGGCAGATAAGCCCGCTCCCTGTTACACAATAAAGGCAGAGTAATGAACATAGCAAGCACAGGCGTCAATGTGCCAGGCGGCTTATTTGGATGAGAGATCAGTTTCCGAGAATAACCAGTATCGGCAATTTAATGAATATCTACTACACTGGACTCAAAGTACTTTACACTGGACCGTGCGCACCTCTTAGTGAGGCGTTGAGTCGAACCCCGTCTGGAGGTCGCCGAATGGATTATGCAACACTGATAAAGAAGCCGAGCGCCTTTCTTCCGGTGGCAATGTCGTTCGCCGCTCTCGCCACAGTGTTTTTCCATATTGCCATGTACGGCGCTACCCGTGAGGCTGATGAGGGAACCGCCGCCCATATCTGGCAGCTGCTCATGGTTGGACAGGTGCCAATCGTGGCGTTCTTCGTTATCAAGTGGCTACCGCAGACTCTAAGGCAGGCGCTGCCGGTACTGGTGCTGCAAGCCCTCGCCGTGCTCGCAGCACTTGCACCCGTTTGGTATTTCGACCTTTAGCGAGAGGTTGCCTGCGACTATAAATAATTTAGTTAGGCAACTTAGAGCGCCTGAGTTTTCGAGAACATCCGCGAATTTCACTTAGCGGCAATCCAATGAATAAGACGCGTCCTGTTTCCACTTCTAGAAACTCTCGGAAATCTGAGCTTCCCATGAAAAGCATTCTCGGAAGCCGAGCTTCGTATCCTCAAACGTTCGCGCTAGTCGCAGGTGGTCCTTGAACGTGCCATCCTTCTACCTTCAGGGCATCGAAGTCGGGAGGGCGAACCATGGGTGAGCAGGATAGCCTGTTCGAGCGGGTGAGGAACAGCTTCACCAAGCAGGGGATTATGGGGCTCCTAGGCGCGAAGGTGACCGAGGTGGGTGAGGGCCGGTGCCAAATCGAGGTGCGCTACAGCGACGAGCTTACTCAGCAACAGCGCTACTTCCACGGTGCGGTTGCCGGAGCCATCGCTGACAGCGCCGGGGGTTATGCGGCGCTGACTCTCGCGCCGGAAGACCGAGAGGTGGTCACGGTCGAATACAAGATTATTCACAGCCACTATTCTTGACGGGGCCAGCAGAATTTTTAGGCTTGAGTATATTTTTGGTACCGCTTGGACACCCGCACCCGGCTAGAAATCTCAAGGTGCCACCGGGTGTACCTGTCAGTCCCTCCGGATCCCTCTCAGCGTAACGACAGCCATGCTTCGCAGGGTTCATGAGCAGGTCTGAACTGTACAGCACGCCAGTATTGTTACTTAAGATAGGGCTTTGCCTTGACTTACTACCGCTGATTGGGATGAAAGAATCACGCGCTACCCATGTAGGCTGTCTGAGCGCAGATCGAGATTCTCTGCATCACAATATGGTGGCGGGTTATGCTACTTCGGCTCCTTATACACGACGCTCCACGGACGCGGCGAAACCTTCGCCTTGAAGTAATCCCCTCCTTTGTGGATGCCGTTGTCCGTCCCCCAGTAGATCTCCTTGTCCAGTTTCTTTAGGAGCGGGATGTGCTTCGCGCAATGGATGTAAGCTTCCTCTACCTCGATCACGACCCAGCGCCCTGGACCGCGCTCTCTGTCGATCGCGATCTGCTTTAGGATCTCTTCGGAAAGCTCGGGATTGCCGGACTGCACATCGTTCTCGGCGATGCTCGCTTTGCCGTTCACGTGTAGTCCCACCGTGCTCTCGAAGAAGTCTACGAACAACATCCCTATGTGCGGGTTCTCTGAGATGTTCCCGAGGCTGGCCATGACCCCGTTCCCCCTCAACTCCGGATAAAAAAGGGTCTTCTCGTCGAGCACCTGCACAAACCCAGGGGGGCCGTATCGGAACGAGCAGTCGCACTCCCCTCGCGAATCCGCGGTGCTCATAAACAACATCCCTTGCCGGGAGATGAAATCGCACATTAAGGGGTTGAGATGGTCGAGCATCTGCTTGTTGTAGAAGGCGCGGGCGCGCTTGTGGTTGCCCGAAAGCCGCTGCAGCCGGTGCTCACCCACCGACCCCGGGAATCCTCCATTAGGAGAAGAATCGCATGTTCGATCCAATGTCCCTTTCCTTTCTCTTCTTGACTCATCGGACATTGGGACTATATGGAGCTGCCTCCTCCGGAGGATTCCATCTCGGAATCCGCCATGGCGGAGGCGGCAAACCCCATCGCCACCAACAAAGCGACCACCGCCAGAATTACCTTGATGCGTCTCATATGCGCTATAGACCTCCTTATCCGTTAGGTGGCGGAGAAGAAGGCTGCAACCCCTCCCCCTTAGATTAGCTAATTACGGGTGGATATACGTCTATATCCACATATCGGTTTTCGAGCACTGTCACATATATGCAAGATCCCGCATCTGGGTTCCCGAGAAGATTACTTACTGGAAACTTGTGAATAGAGGTTGTCTGGGATTGCCTATTTCTGAGAACACCCAGCACCGGAAGTACGAGCTTCCGAGAACATCACTTAGCGGCAATTCCGTGAATAAAGAGGCCGAGGCTTTTCTAATACAAGCCTCGGCCTCTTTGGTAATCCCAACGACCTATGAGGCACTAGCTGCCGATAACCATTAGTTCTCGGAAATTGCCTAGGACTTTAGTTGCTAGCGCTCGTATAAGTATGTGCCCTGGGTGAATATGAGGTCCGGCTTCTGTACTGCTATGAGGCCGATATCGGAGCTTGATCAGGGTTATCCACACCCTGCATCTTTATTCGTTGTTGTGCGTCTTCTTAACCGGCGAAGGCTCTTGGGCTTTCTTCGTACTCGAGCTTCTGGAGGGCGGTGAGTTTTGCGCTCATAGCCGCCACGCGAATTATGTA